>NZ_CDRNDK010000336.1:0-7171 GCF_977012225.1 Planomonospora algeriensis
GAACCCGGTCGCGGCCCGGCTCACCTCCGCCCAGCTCCGGCTGGCCGGGCTCCCCGGACCGGAGGACGGGCGCGTCCTCGCCGGACGGGCCGCGTCCCCGGTCCCGTCGCTTCCGGCGTCACCGCGGTCACCGGAGGACGTCAGCGGGTGACGCGCTCGAAGAGTTCCTCCCAGCGGTCCAGGACCCGTTCCAGCCGGAACGCCTCGGCGTGCGCGCGGGCGGCGGCCCCCAGCCGCCGCCTCTCGCCCGCAGCCGGGTGCGCCGGGTCGGCCGAGTACGGCGGACCGGCCGTGCCCACCGGGGACATCAGCCCGGTCAGCGCCGCGGCGAAGGCGTCCACATCGGCCGGGGGCACAAGGATCCCGGTCTCCCCGTCGCGGATCAGCGACCGCACGCCGCCCGAGACGTCGAACGCCACCGAGGGCACTCCGTAGGACGCGGCCTCCGCGACGACCAGCGGCAACCCCTCGTGCTCGCTGGAGAGGCCGAGGACGGAACCACCGAGGTACTCGCGGCCCATCTCCACCGCGGGCACCGCGCCCCGGAAGACCACCCGGTCCGCCACCCCGCACGCCCGGGCGTGCGCCCGCAGCCGCTCCTCCTCGGCGCCCTCGCCGATCAGGTGGAGCTCCCAGCCGTCCGCTCCTCCTCCGAGGGATCGGCCGTCCGCTCCTCCTCCGGGAGCCCGGTCGTCCGCGCCGCCACCGAGGGGCCGGTCGTCCGCGCCGCCGTCCGGGCCCCGGCCGTCCGGCCCGCTCCCGCACGCGATGGCGAAGGCCGAGATCAGCCGGTCGAACCGCTTCACGCCCTCCAGCCGGCCGACGCCGAGCACCCGGCGGGCGGTGAGGGCGGCGGTCTCGGCGGGCCAGGCGGGCAGCGGGTTCGGGACGGACCAGGTGTTGGGCAGCAGCGCGTGCTCGGAGAACAGCCGGGCGTCGTCCTCGCTGACGAACACCGCCCTTTCCAGGCGGCCGTAGTGGCCGCGGACCGAGCGCAGGTGCCAGGAGCCGCGGGCGTGGTGGTAGGAGCCGTGGTACTGGCCGATCGGGAGCAGGTGCCGGGGGAGCAGCGGCCTGAGCCGGGCCACCACGCTCGGCGAGGACAGCACCGCGAAGCCGGGCGCCAGCCGGTCGGTCAGCTCGGCCAGCCGGCGCCGCTCGCGCCGGGCCGCCGCGCGGGAGAGCGGCCCCGGCGGCGTGCGGTGGACCACGTGCCGCCGGTAGCGGGGCCGCTCCACGTAGCGGAACGGATGCTCGGCCCGGTGCAGCCCGACCACGTGCACGTCGTGCCCGCGCTCGGCCAGGCCCTGCGCCACGGTGTGGGTGACCCGCTGGATCCCGCCCAGCGTGTCGGCGTCCAGGCAGGCGAACAGGACGGTGCTCATGGGTCGTTCACCACTCCTCACTCACTGCGCTCGCTGTGTCGGGTTCACCGCGTCGGGTTCACCGTCGGGTTCACCGGGCGCTCATCGCAGCCACCCCGGTACGGTCACCCGGGCCAGCGGCCGGGCGGAGGCGGGCGGGCGGGCCCGAGCCGGGGCCGGGGGCAGGCCGAAGAAAGCCTCGACCACCCGGGCGCTCGCCTCGCCCTTCTCGTCGGCGCACCACAGCTCGCGGAACGCGGCGTACTTGGCGGCGAACGAGGCGGAGACGGCGTCGAGGTCGCGCAGCGCGCAGATCAGCTCCTCCGTGGTGTTCAGGCACGGGCCCGGCGCGATCGCCGGCAGGTCGTGGTAGACGCCCCGCTCCACGCGGCGGTACTCGTCCCAGTCGTCGATCAGGAACAGCATGGGCCTGCCGGTGACCGCGTAGTCGCACATCACCGAGGAGTAATCGGTCAGCAGCGCGTCGGAGGCCAGCATCAGGTCGTTGATCTCCGGATACGACCCGGCGGGGCGGACGAAATGGCGCAGGCGCTGCGGGACCCGGTAGCGCTCGACCGGGTGGGGGCGGAGCACCACCACCCACTCGCCGGCCAGCGCCTCGGCCATCATCTCCAGATCGGCCCGGATCGACCTGCCGGAGAACTTGGCCTGGTCCCGGTAGGTGGGCGCGTACAGCAGCACCCGGCGGTCCGGCGGGAGCTCCAGGCGGTCCCGGACCCGCTCCACCGCGGCCGGGTCGCCGCAGGCGAGCACGTCGCAGCGGGGCGAGCCGAACCGGAGCACCGGCCCGCCGTACTCGTTGGACGGCACGAAGACGCGCTCGAACTCCGCGCTCGGCGCGACCAGTGCGTCCCAGCGGGCCACGGCCGCCCGCCACCGCGCGCGCGGGCCCGGGAAGTCGGCCCGCAGGTCGGGCGAGTTGAAGCCGATCGACTTGATGCCCTGGCCGTGCCAGGTCTGCAGGTAGCGGGTCCGGGGCGGCTTGGGGTAGTCCAGCGGCAGGCCGTGGCTGTCCACCCAGTAGCCGGCCCTGGCCATCGTCCAGACATGGCGCCAGCTCATCCGGCGGACCAGCCGGGCGCCGGACGGGAAGTTCCGCCGGTTGCGGGCGACCGACCAGACGACCCGGATCGGCGCCCCGCGCCGGCGCAGCTCCTCGTAGAGGTAGCGGGGGCTGCCGGTGCAGCCCGCGCCGACGTCGGACTCGAACAGGGCCAGGTCCCGGCGCTGCGGCAGGACCCGGATCAGCCCCTTGTAGACGCGGAGCTTCAGCTCCGGGGTGCTCAGCCTGCTGATGATCCGGGCCCGAGCCCGCGCCAGCCGGGACACCGCGCGCAGCACGCCCCGCCGCCGCCAGGTCAGCCGCAGGACCCCCGCGTGCCCGTCCGGCCGGACCGTCACCGTGTGCCCGGGGACGGCGACCGCGACGGGCCCGGCGGCCGGGTCGAGCAGGAGCACGTCGGAGGTGGTCCGGCCGTCGGGGCGGGCGACGACGACCCTGGGGTCGTAGCGGCCGTCGAAGCCCAGCCGGCCGCCGTGCCGCAGTGCGGCCAGGTCGACCGTCGCCGTGCTGACGTGGCTCCCGTCGGCCCGGCGGCGGGGCGCCAGCCGTACCTTGGCGGACCAGAGCTTCAGTGTCGCGGTCCACCCCGGGTGGGCGGCCAGCACCCCGAACGGGTCGTAGGTGCGGATGGTCAGGGTGAGCCGGGTCCCGTCCACGGCGAGGGACGCCTCGTGCCGGAGCCGGCTCGCGGTGAACGGCAGCTCGGCCAGGCGCAGCGCGGTGATGTCCGTCCCCGGGGACGGGACGGCGCCCCAGTAGGTCCGCCCGCCCTGCCGTACGGCGGTGCGCGGCGGGGCCTGCGGGCCGTTGAGGGAGCGGGCGGCGACGGCCAGTTCGTCCGCGCGGCCGTCGAGGATCAGCGAGCAGCAGACCCGCGCCACGGGGTCGATCCGGTCGAACACCGCCGGGTCGATCTCCGCCAGGTACGGCGCGGCGACGGAGACGAACTCCGCCACCCAGTCCGGGTCCCGGGCGGGCAGCGTGTTGAGGTAGACGCGCAGGTCCTGGCGGAGGAAGCGGCGGTGCCGCTCGGGGACCAGCGCGGCGTGGCCGTGGGCGCGCAGCGCCTCGTCGCTGAGGCGGGCCGCCCGGATGCGCTGGCGGGCGTTGTCCAGCTCCGCGTAGCGCAGCGAGATCGAGGCGGGCGCGGCGGAGGCGCGGGCCCGGTGCCAGTTGTAGACGGTCCACGGCACCACCGCGAACCTGCGGGCGGCGCAGTACAGCTCGGCGGTGAAGACGTGGTCCTCGAAGTGCAGGTCCTCCCGGAACGGGATCCGCCGGAGCAGCTCGGCCCGGTAGAGCTTGTTGGTGGCGAAGGAGTCGAGGAACATCTCGGGCTCGGCGGCGATGCCCTCGACGGTCCTGCGCCGGGCGAACAGCTCCGGGTAGTAGCGGCGGCTCTTGCGGCTCCCCTCGTAGAAGCGGGAGATCTGCCCGGTGACGAAGTCGGCGCCGGTCCGCTCGATCTCCTCCAGCAGGCTCTTGCAGGCGTGCCAGGGGAGCCGGTCGTCGCTGTCGAGGAACATGACGTACGGCGCGCGGGCGGCGGCCACCCCGTCGTTGCGCGGCGCCCCGCAGCCCCCGCTGTTGCGCTCCCTGCGCACGTAGCGGACCCGGGGGTCCTCCTCCATCAGGGCCCGCACCACCTGCTCGGTGCCGTCGTCGCTCGCGTCGTCCACCACGACCGCCTCGACGGCGCGCAACGACTGGCGGAGCACGGACCGCACCGCCCGGGGCAGCCGGGCGGCGTCGTTGTAGGCGATGACGACCACGCTGCAGTCCGGCTCATTGATCACGGTTTGGGGTATTCCCGAGATTAAATGCGGACTTGTCCGTCTTGGGAATTAATGTCGCGGTCTTTACTGGTTCTCGAGGAGGGCGGTCAGCGCCCGCAGCCCCTCGACCACCTCGGCGCCCGACGGCGCGTTGTCGGGGTCGGTCAGCCACTGCACGATGAGCCCGGTGATCAGGGCCAGCTGCACCGACCCCAGGGCGCGGACGGTGTCGTCGGGGACGTCTCGCTCCGGCGTGCCGGTCAGCAGGGCGGCCAGGCCCCGGCGGCCCTCCCGCTGGCCGGCGGCGAGCTGCTCGCGCAGCTCGGGCGTGCGCTGAGCCTGCACGAACGCCTCGAAGCCGGCGAGCGCCATCGGGGCGTGGGCGGTGGTCGAGTCGAAGAGGCGGTCCCAGAGGGAGCCGTACTGCCGGACGCCGGGACCGGCGGTGGCGAGCGCGCGGCCGGACTCGGCGCCCCAGTCCTGGATGGCCCGCAGCAGCGCCGCGTTGAGCAGGGCCTCGGTGGACCCGTAGTGGTAGCCGACGGCCGCCATGCTGACGCCCGCCGCCCCGGCGATGTCGCGGAGCGTGGTGCGGGCGTAGCCCTTCTCGTACAGGCAGCGGACGGCCCCGTCGAGGAGATCTTCACGGTTTCCCATGCCGCCATGGTAGAGCAAATGCCTAAGTCAAACGACTTGGGCATATGCCTTGCGCAAATGAACAAAAATCTCGTACCGTCGATCACGACAGCCACGACGGAGCGGAGCCGCGAATGACCGGTCAGACCGAAGCGCTACACCTGGACGCCGTCAGCAGGACGTACGGCGCGGCCGCCGCCGTGACCGCCCTCGGCGGCGTCACGCTCTCCCTGCGTGCAGGGACCTTCACCGCGGTGATGGGGCCCTCCGGTTCGGGCAAGAGCACCCTGCTGCAGTGCGCCGCCGGGCTCGACCGGCCCACCGGCGGCCGTGTCGTCGTCGGCGGCGTCGAGATCGGCGGGCAGAGCGAGACCGCCCGCACGGAGTTCCGCCGCGAGCACATCGGTTTCGTCTTCCAGCAGTTCAACCTGCTGCCCGCGCTGACCGTGCTGCAGAACGTCCTGCTGCCCCTCCGGCTGGCGGGGCGCAGGGCGGACCGCGCGCACGCCGTCGCCGTGCTGGACCGGGTCGGTCTCGCCGGGCGGCTGCACCACCGGCCGGCCGAGCTCTCCGGCGGCCAGCAGCAGCGGGTCGCGATCGCCCGCGCCCTAGTCGCCGAACCCGATGTGATCTTCGCCGACGAGCCGACCGGGGCGCTGGACCTCTGCGGGGCCCGCGAGGTCCTGGGCCTGCTGGCCGAGTCCGTCCGGCGGTACGGGCGGACCGTGGTGATGGTCACCCACGACCCCGTCGCCGCCGCCTACGCCGACTCGGTGCTCTTCCTGGCCGACGGCCGGATCGCCGGGCGCCTGTCCGCCCCCACCGCCGAGGCGGTGGCCGAACGCATGGTCGGCCTGAGCGGACCGGCCGAGCCGCGGAGCGCGTGGCGACGAGTCCCCGAGGGAGTATGACGATGTTCGTTCTGGCACTGCGGTCCCTGCGCGGCCACGCCGGCGGGCTCCTGGCGGCCTTCGTGGCGATGTTCTCCGGCGCGACCATCCTGATGGCCTTCGGCTCGCTGTTCGACACCGCCGGGGAGCCCGGCGTCGACGCGGCCGGGCAGCAGGCGCTCACCACCCTGGCGGCCGTGGTCGGCGGCTGGGGGCTGATCCTGGTGACCTTCGCGGTCACCTCCACCCTGACCCTGGCGCTCCGCCGGCGCGCCGCCGAGACGGCGCTGCTGAGGAACATCGGCGCCACTCCTCGCCAGATCAGCCGGATGGTCATCGCCGAGACCGCCGTGCTCGCCGTCGCCGCGGTCGTGTCGGCCATCGTGCCGGCGAAGGCCGCCGGGGCGCTGCTGGTGGCGTGGCTGACGGGATCCGGGCAGCTCGCCGGTGAGGTGCGCCACCACTTCGGGGGCTTCGCCATCCACCTCGGCTTCGGGGTCACGATCGTCGCGGCGCTGACCGCCGCGGTCGTCGGCGCCCGCCGTACCGCCCGGATGAGCGCCGCCTCGTCCCTCCTGGACGCCACCGGCGACGGGGCGGGGCCGAGCGGGAAGCGCGTCGCCGCGGCCTGCCTGCTGCTGTTCCTCGGCGCGGACCTGGCCGTCGTCACCGCCACCGTGATGCGCGGCAGGGAGGACTTCGAGCCGATGGCCACCGCGGGACCCGCCTCCATCTGGTTCTCCGCCGGTCTCGCACTGCTGGCCCCGGCCCTGCTGCGCTTGGTCACCAGGCGGCTCACCGGCCTGATGGAACGGTTCGGCGGTGTCACCGGCCACCTCGCCGGACTGAACCTCGCCCAGCGGACCGGCCTGCTCGCCCCCGCGGTGATGCCCGTCATCCTGTTCACCGGCATCGCCACCGGCACCCTCTACATGCAGAGCACCGACGACGCGGCCAACGCCCTCGCCGGCCTCGCGCCGACCGTCGAACACCAGAACGCGCAGACCACCAACCTGGTCGTCATCGGCATGATCCTGGTGTTCGCCGCGATCATGGTGGTCAACACCCTGGTGGCCACGACGGCTCAGCGCCGCGGCGAGTTCGGCCGGCAGCGCCTCGCCGGCGCGACCCGGCGGCAGGTGCTGCGGATGGTCGCGGGGGAGAGCGCCGTGCTCGCCGCCACCGGAGTGCTCTTCGGCACGCTCGCCGCGCTGACCACCGCCGTCCCGTTCAGCATCGCGAGAACGGGCTCGGCCGTCCCCGGCGGCGGCGTCGTGCCCTACCTCGCGGTCGTCGCCGTCGCCACCGCCCTCACCCTGGCCACCGTCCTCGGCGTCACCCGGCGGGCGCTCCGCACCCCGGCGGCCGAGGCGGCGGCGGTCGCCTGACCGGCGGGATTCAGCGGCGGGGGCTCAGCGGCGG
>NZ_CDRNDK010000337.1:0-7152 GCF_977012225.1 Planomonospora algeriensis
GCTGTCGGCGCCCGGTGCGGGCCGCGTTCGCCTCGGCGGGCAGCCCGACGACGGCCGAGGCGCTGGAGGGGCTCAGGGCCGCACCCGCGCCCCGGATCGCGGTCGCCTCGTATCTCCTGGCCCCCGGCTTCTTCCAGAACCGCCTGGAGGCCCTCGGCGCCGACCTGGTCACCGCCCCCCTGGGAGCGGACCCCGAGCTGGCGGAGCTGGTGTGGCGCCGCTTCGATCAGACGGCGTGGGACTCCAGCCTCAGCTCCCGGATGATCTCCTCGGCGCTCTCGTCCCGCGAGGGCACGAAGTCGGTGCCGACGAAGAGCTCGTAGTAGGCGTGCCGGAAGCACCCGGCGAGCAGCAACCGGGCGGTGGCCACCGGGTCCACCCGCGGTGAGACGCGCCCCGCGCGCTGCTCCGCCGCGAGGTAGTCCGTCAGCGGCACGACCTCCGACATCGGGCTGAGGCGGGTGTCCTTCATGGCCTCGCGGAACCGGACGGTGACCGAGGGGGAGGTGAAGGCGGGCAGCGCCACCGACTGCACCTCCGCGTAGTAGTCGATGCCCGCCCGGGCGATCGGCAGCAGGTTGTCGGCGACGCTGCCCTTGCCGACCAGGTGCATCAGGTCGTCGAGGATCTTCAGCCAGACCGGGAGCCTGTCTTGGAGCAGGGCGAGGAACAGGTCCACCGACTGCCCGGGCACGGCGGAGCCCCGCACCCCCGGGTGGAGGGCGTTCTCGCCGTCCTGGCGTTTCATGAACGTGCCCATCTCGAGAACGCGGCGCCGCGTGTCCTGTGCTTTCTGGTACGGGTCGAGCCGGGGAGTCGCCATGGTTGCCCTTACGTGCGCAGTCACAGGGACAAGGTTCGGCGTGGGGGTGACGCCATCGGCCGGTGTTTGCCGAGCCGTGTTTCTCCTGGGTGTGCAATCGTTGCAAGTCTGCGATCTCCGCCGGGTGCGTTCCGGCGAGAATCCGATGAGGACTGATTATTACCCGAAATCAGTGAGAAATGGGGTAAAAAACGGTAACTCTGCGCTGTGTGTCCCGGCCACCTCCGTCACGGCCGGGCGGCTCAGCCGTCCCCGTCGCGGTCCCGCCGGCGCAGGTAGCGCTCGAACTCCGCGGCGATGGCGTCGCCGCTCGCCTCCGGCAGCTCGGTGGCGTCCTTGCGCTCCTCCAGCTCCCGGACGTATTCGGCGACCTCGGTGTCCTGGGCGGCCAGCTCGTCCACGCCGTGCTCCCAGGCCCGGGCCTCCTCGGCCAGCTCGCCCAGGGGGATCGGGACGTCGAGCAGGTCCTCCATCCGGCTCAGCAGCGCCAGGGTCGCCTTGGGGTTGGGCGGCTGGGCGACGTAGTGCGGGACCGAGGCCCACAGGGAGACCGCGGGCAGTCCCGCCGCGCCGAGGGCGTGCTGCAGGACGCCGACGATGCCGGTCGGGCCCTCGTAGCGGCTGAGCTCCAGGTTGATCGCCCGGGCCAGCCCCTCGTCGGTGGCCGAGCCGACGATCGGCACCGGCCGGGTGTGCGGCGAGTCGTTGAGCAGCGCGCCGAGCAGCACCGCCAGCTCCACGCCCAGCGCGCGGCAGACGCCGACGATCTCCTCGCAGAACGAGCGCCAGCGCATGTTGGGCTCGATGCCCCGCAGCAGGACCACGTCGCGGGCGGAACCGGGCGGCCGGGCCACCGACAGCTTCGTGGTGGGCCAGGTGAGCGACCTGGTCAGGCCCTCGCCCATCTCGACGATGGGCCGGGTGACCTGGAAGTCGTAGTAGTCCTCGGGGTCCAAGGAGACCAGCTCGGTGGCCTTCCACTCGGTCTCGAGGTGGGCGATCACTCCGCTCGAGGCCTCGCCCGCGTCGTTCCACCCCTCGAACGCGGCGATCAGCACCGGGTCGACGAGCTCGGGCAACCCCTCGAGTTCGATCACGCGCCGCCTCCTTGTCCCGCCTCGTTTCCTCCGGCTAAGCCTATGCGCTCAAGGCGGTCCCGCGTCACCTCCCGGAGGTGGTGCGGACGATCAGCACGTCGCACTCCGCCCGCTGCGAGACGCTCGACGGCACCGAGCCGAGCAGCCGCCCGGTGAGGCTGTTGAGCCCCCGGTTGCCGACGACCAGCAGGTCGGCGCGGAGCCGGTCGGCCAGGGAGACCAGCACGTCGACCGGGTCGCCCTCCTCGGCGGCCAGCTCGATCGCCGAGGCCCCCGCGGCGACCGCGTGCTCGCGGGCCGCCCGCAGCGCGTCCTCGGCCGGGGTGGAGCCGCTCACCTTGTAGGACAGCTCGCCGAGCAGGTCGGCGGCCGCGCTGCGGTCGCGCTCGCGCATGGGGAGGTAGGCGCAGGCCAGCACGAGGGTGGCACCGGTCGCGGCGGCCAGGGAGGCGGCGGCGGAGACGGCGCGGAAGGAGGAGGGGGAGCCGTCGGTGCCGACGACGACGGTGCGGTAGGCCATCGGGATGACACCTCGATAACTGGGGACGGGTTAATTGGACGCAATGTTCAATTGCCACCGTGAACGATAGCCGCCGCGCGGCTCCCAGTAAGCTTCCGCCTATGACAAACGCACCGTCCTTCCGTGATGTCCTGGCCGAGCGCGTGATGGTCGCCGACGGGGCCATGGGAACGATGCTGCAGGCCCACGACGTCACGCTCGACGACTTCGAGGGCCACGAGGGCTGCAACGAGGTGCTCAACGCCACCCGCCCCGACATCGTCCGGGCCGTGCACGACGCCTACTTCGAGGTCGGCGTCGACTGCGTGGAGACCAACACCTTCGGCGCCAACCTCGCCGCGCTCGGCGAGTACGACATCGCCGACCGCGTCTTCGCCTACTCCGAGGCCGGCGCCCGCGTCGCCCGCGAGGCCGCCGACCACTGGTCCACCCCGGACCACCCCCGCTTCGTGCTCGGCTCCATCGGGCCCGGCACCAAGCTGCCCACCCTCGGGCACAAGCCGTACGGCGAGCTCCGCGACGCCTACTACGACAACGCCGCCGGCCTGGTCTCCGGCGGCGCCGACGCGCTGATCATCGAGACCTCCCAGGACCTGCTCCAGGTCAAGGCCGCCGTCACCGGCGCCAGGAGGGCCATCGCCGACGCGGGCCGCGACGTGCCGATCATCGCCCAGGTCACCATCGAGACCAACGGCGCGATGCTGCTCGGCTCGGAGATCGGCGCGGCGCTCACCGCGATCGAGCCCCTCGGCGTCGACGTCATCGGCCTCAACTGCGCCACCGGCCCCGCCGAGATGAGCGAGCACCTGCGCTACCTGGCCCGCCACGCGCGGGTGCGCCTGTCGTGCATGCCCAACGCCGGGCTGCCCGTGCTGACCTCCGGCGGCGCCTACTACCCGCTCAGCCCCGACGAGCTGGCCGACGCGCACGACACCTTCACCCGCACCTACGGCCTGTCGATCGTCGGCGGCTGCTGCGGCACCACCCCCGAGCACCTGCGCAAGGTCGTCGAGCGCGTCCGCGGGCGCGAGACCGCCGCCCGCCGCCCGCACCCCGAGGCCGGCGCCTCCTCGCTCTACCAGCACGTTCCCTTCCGCCAGGACACCTCCTACCTGGCCGTCGGCGAGCGGACCAACGCCAACGGCTCCAAGGCGTTCCGCGAGGCGATGCTCGCCGGCAACTGGGAGGAGTGCGTCGAGATCGCCCGGGCCCAGGCCCGCGACGGCGCCCACATGCTCGACCTGTGCGTCGACTACGTCGGCCGCGACGGCACCCAGGACATGCGGGAGCTGGCCTTCCGCTTCGCCACCGCCTCCACGCTGCCGATCATGCTCGACTCCACCGAGCCCGCCGTGCTGGAGGCCGGCCTGGAGATGCTCGGCGGCCGGGCGATCCTCAACTCGGTCAACTACGAGGACGGCGCAGGCCCGAACTCCCGCTTCACCAGGATCATGAAGCTGGCCCGGGAGCACGGCGCGGCCGTGGTCGCCCTGACCATCGACGAGGAGGGCCAGGCCCGCACCGCCGCGGACAAGGTGCGCATCGCGACCCGCCTCATCGAGGACCTGACGGGCAACTGGGGGATGAGGGTCGAGGACATCGTCGTCGACGCCCTCACCTTCCCGATCGCCACCGGCCAGGAGGAGACCCGGCGCGACGGCCTGGAGACCATCGAGGCCATCGCCGAGCTCAAGCGGCGCTACCCGGCCGTGCAGACGATCCTGGGCCTGTCCAACATCTCCTTCGGCCTCAACCCGGCCGCCCGCGTGGTGCTCAACTCGGTCTTCCTCAACGAGTGCGTCAACGCCGGGCTGGACTCGGCCATCGTGCACGCCTCCAAGATCCTGCCGATGGCCCGCATCCCCGAGGAGCAGCGCCAGGTCGCGCTGGACATGGTCTACGACCGCCGCCGCGAGGGCTACGACCCGCTGCAGCGCTTCATGGAGCTGTTCGAGGGCGTCGACAGCGCCGCCACCGCCCTGTCCCGGGCGGAGGAGCTGGCCGCGCTGCCGCTGTGGGAGCGGCTCAAGCGGCGCATCGTCGACGGCGAGAAGAAGGGCCTGGAGGCCGACCTGGACGAGGCCCTCGCCCAGCGCCCGGCCCTGGAGATCGTCAACGACGTGCTGCTGGACGGCATGAAGACGGTCGGCGAGCTGTTCGGCTCCGGCCAGATGCAGCTGCCGTTCGTGCTCCAGTCCGCCGAGGTCATGAAGACCGCCGTGGCCTACCTGGAGCCGCACATGGAGCGGGTCGAGGGCGAGACCAAGGGCCGCATCGTGCTGGCGACCGTCAAGGGCGACGTGCACGACATCGGCAAGAACCTGGTGGACATCATCCTGTCCAACAACGGCTACGAGGTCGTCAACCTCGGCATCAAGCAGCCGGTCTCGGCGATCCTGGAGGCCGCCGAGGAGTCCGGGGCCGACGTCGTCGGCATGTCCGGCCTCCTGGTGAAGTCCACGGTCATCATGAAGGAGAACCTCGAGGAGATGAACTCCCGGGGCATCGCCGGCAAGTACCCCGTGCTGCTCGGCGGCGCCGCGCTGACCCGCGCCTACGTCGAGCAGGACCTCGCCGAGCTGTTCGAGGGCGAGGTCCGCTACGCCCGCGACGCCTTCGAGGGCCTGCGCCTGATGGACGCCTTCATGGCGGTCAAGCGCGGGGTGGAGGGCGCCAGCCTGCCGCCGCTGCGCGAGCGCCGGGTCAAGACCGGGGCGACGCTGACCCGCACCCCGGTGGAGGAGCTGCCCGCCCGCTCCGACGTGGCCGCCGACAACCCGGTCCCGGTGGCGCCGTTCCTCGGCGACCGGGTGGTCAAGGGCATCCCGCTCGCCGACTACGCCGCCTTCCTCGACAAGCGGGCGCTGTTCCTGGGGCAGTGGGGTCTCAAGCCCGCCCGGGGCGGGGACGGACCCTCCTACGAGGAGCTGGTGGAGACCGAGGGTATGCCGCGGCTGCGGATGTGGCTGGAGCGGCTGCAGACCGAGAACCTGATGGAGGCGGCCGTGGCCTACGGCTACTTCCCGTGCGTCAGCGACGGCGACTCACTGATCATCCTCGACGACGCCGGCGACGAGCGCACCCGGTTCACCTTCCCGCGCCAGCGCCGCGACCGGCACCTGTGCCTGTCCGACTTCTTCCGCTCCAAGGACTCCGGCGAGGTCGACGTGATCGCCCTCCAGGTCGCCACGATGGGCGGCCGGATCTCCGAGGCCACCGCGGAGATGTTCGCCAAGGACGCCTACCGCGACTACCTGGAGCTGCACGGCCTGTCGGTCCAGCTCACCGAGGCGCTCGCCGAGTACTGGCACGCCCGGGTCCGCTCGGAGCTCGGGATCGGCGGCGACGAGTCGCTGGACGACATGCTCAAGGTCAACATCGCCGGCTGCCGCTACTCCTTCGGCTACCCGGCCTGCCCCGACCTGGAGGACCAGGTCCAGCTGGTGGAGCTGCTCGATCCCGCGCGGATCGGGGTGAAGCTCTCGGAGGAGTTCCAGCTCCACCCCGAGCAGTCGACGTCCGCGGTGATCGTCCACCACCCCGAGGCGAAGTACTTCAACGTCTGAGGCGGAGGGACACCCGGAGATGGACGCGGTCCTGTTCGACATGGACGGCCTTCTCGTGGACAGCGAGAAGGTCTGGTTCCAGGTCGAGACCGAGGTGATGGCGCGGCTGGGCGGGCACTGGGGGCCGCAGGACCAGGAGCACCTGGTGGGCGGCTCCATGCCGGCCACCGTCGCCTACATGCTGAAGGTCTCCGGGTCGGCGGCCGACCCCGCGGACGTGGCGGCCTGGATGCTGGAGGGCATGATCGGCCGCCTGTCCGGCGGGGTGGAGCTCATGCCGGGCGCCGCCGAGCTGCTGTCGGCCGTACGGCGGGCGGGGCTGCCCGCCGCCCTGGTCACCTCCTCCTCGAGGAAGATCGCCGACGCCTGCCTGCAGAGCATCGGCAGGCACCACTTCGACCAGGTGGTGACCTGCGACGACGTGGAGCGGACCAAGCCCGACCCCGAGCCCTACCTGACCGCGGCCCGGTTGCTCGGCGCGGACCCGGCCCGCTGCGTCGCGCTGGAGGACTCCCCGAACGGGGTGACCGCGGCCACCGCCGCGGGCTGCCGGGTGGTGGCCGTGCCGAGCGTGCTGCCGATCCCGCACGCGCCCGGCCGCCTGGTCGTGGGCTCGCTGCGCGAGGTCGGCGTGGAGGTCCTGCGGGCGCTGTCCGAGGGCGACGCGGAGGCCCTCCCTGAGGCGCGGAGCTTTGACCCCTAAGGGATGATCCATCCCTGAGAAGGAGGATCGACCGCGGATTCGCGTGCCAGGATGGAAACCGGGTACACGATGACGAGGGGGGCGATCCGCCATGACATTCAACCAGATCGCGTGGTTGCCGGTCTGCGCCGGGCTGACCGGTGCGGGACTGGTGCTGAGCTTCCTGCTGCTGCGCCGCCGGGGAGCCGCGGCGGGGCTGCGCGCCGCGGCCTGGTCGCTGCTGCCGATCGCCGCCTTCCTGACCGGCGCGCTGCCGACCCTGTGGCAGATCGGCACGGCGGTCACCGGATTCGTGACCGGCCTGGTGCTCAACCCCACCGTGTGGGCCGGGGTGGCGGTGGCCGGGGTCTCGGTGCTGCTCTTCCTGGTCTCGGGCTTCCTGCGCGGGCGGCGTCTGGCGGCCGCGCGCAAGGCGGCCCCCGCCGCGACGCCGGCCGGTCTCC
>NZ_CDRNDK010000338.1:0-7102 GCF_977012225.1 Planomonospora algeriensis
CGGGTCGCCCGCCGCGGGTCGACCGGTCGCGGGTCGGCCCGGGAAAGGAAGCACCCCGGGGAGGGACTCCCCGAGGTGCCTTCTCACTGCCGGCCACCGTCCCGGACCCGCCCCGCACGGACGGGGCCGGGGGATCGGCGCGGCGGGCGCCCGCGGGCGCCCTGAACGGAGGAGAGACTCCGTAGGAGGCGGGATGCCCGACCCCACCCGAAAAAACCGACTTTTAACACCATTTTCCCAGGTCAGACCCTCGTGAGACCAAGGTTTTGTCAGGAGTCTACGGAGACGGCCTCCCGGTCGGCCTCCGCCCGGGGTGCGGCGCCGGGGTCGGTGACCAGGAACTGGGTCGCGGCGAGCTCCCGGTAGAGCCCGTCAGTCGCGAGCAGCTCCTCGTGGGTGCCGGCGGCCCTGACCCGGCCCGCCTCCATCACCACGATCCGCTCGGCGCGGGTCACCGTGGACAGCCGGTGCGCGATCACCAGGACGGTCGTCTCCCGCGCCACCTCGGCGATCACCTCGCGAAGGCGCAGCTCGTTGACCGCGTCGAGCTGGGAGGTGGCCTCGTCCAGCAGGAGCAGCCGGGGGCGGCGCAGCAGCGCCCGCGCGATGGCCACCCGCTGGCGCTCTCCCCCGGAGAGCATGACACCGCGGTGGCCCACCGCGGTCTCCAGCCCGTCGGGGAAGCGGGCGACCAGCTCCTCCAGGCGGGTCAGCCCGAGCACCCGGCGCAGATCCGCCTCCGTCACGTCCGGCGCGGCGAAGACGAGGTTCTCCCGGAGTGTGCCGTCCAGCACCGGCGCGTCCTGCTCCACGTACCCGAGGGCGGCCCGCAGCTCGGCCAGCGGCCATTCCCGGACGTCCCTGCCGTCGACCGCGATCGTCCCGGCCTGGTGGTCGTAGAACCGCTCCAGCAGGGCGAACACCGTGGACTTGCCCGCCCCGGACGGGCCGACCAGCGCGGTCATCCCGCCCGCCGGGACCTCGAAGGACACGTCCCGGTGGACCACCGGGCGGTCGTCGCCGTAGCGGAAGGCCACGTTCTCGAACACCACCCCGGCGGGAGCCGCTCCCGCGCCCGGCGCCGCGCCTCCGTGCCCCCGCGGTGCGGCCGCCTCCTCGACGGGGAGCTCCTCGACCTCGCGGATCCGCCGTACCGCCGCCAGGCCGCCCTGCACCTGGGTGGCCCCCTGGACGAGCTGGCCGACCGGCGCGACCAGGTAGAACAGGTACAGCAGGAAGGCGATCAGCGACGACACCTCCAGCGCGCCGGAGGCGACCCGCGCCCCGCCGATGCCGAGCACCGCCACGAAGGCCAGCTGCGCGGCGACCCACGCGGAGATGCCCGCCATCGAGGTCCACCAGGCGACCGCGACGCCCCGGTCCCGGGCCTGGCGGCCGCCTCCCCCACCGCCGCGATCTCCCGGTCCTCGGCGCCGCTGGCCTTGACCGTGCGGAAGGCCTGCAGCACCCGGTCCAGCACCGCGCCCATCTCCCCCACCGAGGCCTGGGCCTCGACCGAGGCCCGCTGGATGCGCGGCATGACCAGGCCCACCAGCCCGCCGACCAGGACCAGGATCACCAGCGTGACCAGCAGCAGGAACCCGTCCATCAGCGCCATCATCACGATCGCGCCCACCAGCATGAACACCGCGCCGACCGACTCGACGATCCCGTCGGTGAACACCGCGCGCAGCAGGGTGGTGTCGGAGGTGACCCGGGAGAGCAGATCACCCGGCTTGAGCCGGTCGACCTCGGAGACCCGCAGCCGGAGCATCCGTCCACCAGGCTCCGCCTCGCGGAGAAGACGATGCCCTCGCCCATGCGCTCCAGCACGTACCTGCCGAACGCGCCGACGGCCGCGCCCAGCAGCACCGCGGCCGTCAGTCCGACCACCGGCCCTGCCAGGGACCGCTGCTCGCCGAAGGCGTCGATCACCGTCTTGGCCAGCAGCGGCATCGCCAGCCCGGCCAGCGAGCTGACCAGGCTGAGCACCCCGCCGAGCGCGAGCACCCCCCGGTACGGCCGGACGTATCCCAGCAGCAGCCGCCACGACCCGACCCGCCCAGTCCCGCCGATCTTCGTGACCTGCCCGGCCTTCCCGGATTCCCCGATCTCCTCGGCCACCTTCGCCCCTTCCGCACCGGCGTGGCCGTCCGCCGCCCGCCGCCCTTCCTATCTACCGCCCACGCCGTCTCCCCGAGCGTTTCGCCCGTTTCCGTAGACCAAAGTCGACAAATGTCAACATAAGTTGACGAGATGGGCAGTGTCAATATGAGTTGACGGAGACGGCGGACTCACACCCTGTCGGACGCCGTGCCGGACGCCGTGCCGGACGCCGTGCCGGAAAGGCGTCGAGGATGCCGCGCCGGGTGACGGGCCCGACGCCGGGGCCGCGCTCCTCCTGGTGGTCGCCGGACAGGTGCGAAGCGGATCAGTGAGCGCGGCGGGCGGCGTGCTCGCGGCGCGCCTCGGCCACGGTCTCCAGGATCTCCTCCTGGGTCCGCAGCAGCTTGGCCTCGGCCTCCTCGGTCCGCCCCTCGGCGGCCAGCCGGCGGTTCCCGGTGCTCCTGCCCAGCAGGCGCTTGGCCCGGGCCTTCAGCTCACGCAGACCGAATTTCTCCACGAGTCCCACTCCTTCGTCAGGATGGGCCCTCACCTACCCGGGAACCGCCCGGCCATGCCCTTCCCGCTCCGGCCCGGCGACGCGATCAGAGGCGGCCGAGCCACAACAGCTCGGCCGCCACCTCCGCCCGGGAAAAGGTTCGCCCTGCCCGCAGATCGGCGAGACCTTCGCAGATCGCCTCCATCGTCTCGGCATGCGCGAGGATCTCGGCGGACCCGCGCTCCACCTCGGGGTCATCGTTCATCATGAGCATGATCCTCCGTCCCCGTCAGTCGGGAGCGGGAACGTCGTCGTAGTCGGCGTCGCCCTCGTCGGCGCGGCGGAGACCGATGTCCTCCACCCAGGCCGTGACGAACAACCGGATCCGCCGGATCCGCTCCTCGTCCAGCCCGTAGGCCTCGAAGTCCTCGTCGGCGATCAGGTCGACGAACTCCAGCCGCATCACCAGCTCGGCGAGGGAGAACTCCTCGTTGTGCAGGCGGCCGAGCCGCTCCAGCTCGCGGAAGCCGTACAGCTCCGCGACCGCGGCGACGTCGATGACGTCACGGGCCAGGCCCCGTTCGTGCAGGGCGCGCATCTTGAGCCCGACGGCGTCCTCCAGCCCGACGACGGGCAGGTCCGCCACCGTCACCGACCCCCGCTGCAGCGCCTCCCGCAGCAGGTCGAGCTCGCACGCCTGCCCGGTCACCGGGTCCATGACGACCAGCCGGCCCATGCGTGCCGTGACCTCGTGCGCGGCGACTTCCATCCCCGCCGCCCGCAGCGTCTCCGCCACCCCCTCGGCGACCTCCGGCAGCGGCGTCCCGGCCGCCGTCGCGAAGTCCAGGTCCCGGCTCGGCCGGTCGGTGAGGCCGTGCATCCGCATGGCGTGGCCGCCCGCCAGCACCAGCCCGAACCGGTCGCAGACCGGGAGCACGATCCGCAGGATCCGCTCCTGGAACGGCGGGAAACCCATCGCCTGCCTCATCTCTCCACCGGCCGCACCCGCGACACCGCCCTGCCCGTGACGCGCTCGCCCATGCCTCCAGGACCTCATGCCTCCAGGGCGGAGAGCTTGCCCTCCCAGGCCCTCCGGTAGGACGGCCCGATCCCCCGGCGGAGCACCGGCCAGTCGGCACGCAGGAGCTCGCCGTTCAGATAGGCCTCGGCGTCGGCGCGGTCGCCGCCGGTGATGACCGTGCGGTACAGGCTCATCCGCAGGCGCGGGTCGGCCAGGTCGAACTCGGTCAGGCCCGACCAGGCGAGGTGGAGCGGGAGCGCGACCACACCTGCGGCGGGGCCGTGCAGGTCGGCCAGGGAGTCGGGGACCCGCCGGTCCACGTCGTCCCAGCGGGACGGGAGTGTGCTCACGCGTCACAGTATGCCTCTGGGGCGTGGGATTCGTCAGCGCGTTCGAGCTCTCCTAACGGCGGGGGCGCAGCCGGGTGGAGGGCAGGTCGTGGCGGCCGGAGACGAACTCCTGGAAGGCGATCTTGGCCTGGATGACCGGGCGGCGCCAGCGCTTCTCCCGCCGCACCGCGCGGGACATCAGACCGGGCCGGGGACGGCGCGCGGCGGGCGCGTAGAACCAGTGCGCCCAGGGCGAGCCGGGGCGGGCCAGCCGCAGCGCGCCGAAGACCAGCAGGACCGGGACGAACAGGCCGACCAGGCCGGTCCAGATCTTGCCCTTGAGCAGGGTGACGACCGCGAGCAGGAGGTTGGCGACGATCAGGCCGACCGCCGTCCAGGGGCCCTGCGGGGTCTCGCCGGAGTCCTCCCAGCCCAGCGGGCGCAGGCCGAGCAGGAGCAGGCCGGTGACCGCGACCGCGACGAACACGGCGTCGACCGAGGTGCGGCCCTCCTCCTCCCAGTAGACGTCGTGCAGGTGCAGGATCAGCGCGAACTCGTCCAGGATCAGGGCCGCGCCGACCCCGAAGAGGGCGGCCGTCACGGCGTACCAGGTGTCGGAGACGCCCGACACGAGCAGCCCCGCGACCCCGCTCAGCAGGGTGAGCACCACGCCGAACACCACGTGGTGGATGTGCATCTCACCGACGCTGACGTTGCGGAACCAGCCGATCTTCGCCCGGATGAGCCGGACGTTGACCCGGGTGAACACGAAGGCGAAGATCAGCGCGACGAAGAAGCAGAACAGCGGCAGCCGTCCTGTCTCGATGATCCGTTGCTGGAACCACTCCCCCACAGTCCGTCCAGGTTATGCGAGGAAGCCCCGAAGGAGCGCCGCGGTGCCCTCCAGGTGCTCGGCCACGGCGCGGCGCGCGGCGTCGGGGTCGCCCGCCAGGATCGCCTCCACGATCGCCTCGTGCTGGACCGCGGCGTGCTCGATGTTGCGCTGGAGCACCGGGATCGCGTTCAGCAGGTCGGTGACCCGCAGGCGCGCGTCGGCGCAGGCGGCGGCGAGCAGCGGGGAGCCGGTCAGCTCCGCGATGGACAGGTGGAAGGCGGTGTCCAGGCGGCGGTAGTCGCCGGGTCCGGCGGAGTTGACCTCCGCCAGGCGCCTGCGGAGCGTCTCGCGCCACTCCCCGGCCGGCTCGGCGGCGGCCAGCACCCCGGCCGCCCCGCACTCGACGGCCGTACGGAAGGTCAGCGCGTCGGCCAGGTGGCCGGTGCCCATGTCGGCCACGGCCCGGCGCAGGTCCCCCTGCCGGGGCGGGGGCGGGGCGTAGGTGACGAACGCGCCGCCGTACCGGCCGCGGCGCACCTCCAGGTAGCCCGCTTCGGCGAGCGCGCGGATGGCCTCGCGCAGTGTGACCCGGCTGATGCCGAGCCGTACGGCGAGCTCCCGCTCGGGCGGGAGCTTGTCCACGACGAGCCCGAGCTTGATCGCCTGGAGCAGCCGCTCCACCGTCTCCTCGAAGGCGTTGCCCGCCCGCACGGGCCGCAGCACCGCCGTCAGCCGCGACTCGTCCAAACATCACCTCCGGCTCTTGACAACCCCATCCTCGGTGCACATCAATGGTCTGACACTAGCCCAATGGAACTCCGGCGAGGAGGGCGCGTGGACATCGGCGAGCTGCGTGACGAGGTGGCGGCCGGACGGATCGACACGGTGCTGCTGGCGGTCGCCGACATGCAGGGCCGCCTGCAGGGCAAACGGCTGTCCGCGCGCTACTTCCTGGAGGAGGTCGCCGAACACGCCGCCGAGGGCTGCAGCTACCTGCTCGCGGTGGACGTCGACATGAACACCGTGGACGGCTACGCCATGTCCTCGTGGGACAGCGGGTACGGGGACTTCGTGATGCGCCCCGACCTGTCCACCCTGCGCCGGGTGCCCTGGCAGGAGGGCACCGCCCTGCTCCTGGCCGACCTGGTCTGGGAGGACGGATCCGACGTCGCCGCCTCGCCCCGGCAGATCCTGCGCCGCCAGCTCGCCCGGCTGGCCGAGCACGGCTGGGAGGCGTTCGCCGGCACCGAGCTGGAGTTCGTCGTCTACCGCGACACCTACGAGGACGCCTGGCGCCGCGGCTACCGCGACCTGACCCCGGCCAACCTCTACAACGTCGACTACTCCCTGCTCGGCACCGCCCGGATCGAGCCGCTGCTGCGCCGGATCCGGCTCGGCATGGAGGGCGCCGGGATGTACGTCGAGTCGGCCAAGGGCGAGTGCAACCTCGGCCAGCACGAGATCGCCTTCCGCTACACCGGCGCCCTGGCCACCTGCGACCACCACGCGGTCTACAAGAACGGCGCCAAGGAGATCGCCGCCCAGGAGGGCGTGTCGCTGACCTTCATGGCCAAGCCGAACGCGCGCGAGGGCAACTCCTGCCACATCCATCTGTCGCTGCGCTCGCCGGACGGGGAGCCGGTCATGGCCGGGCCGGGGCCGTACGGGCTGTCGGAGACCGGGCGGCGCTTCATCGCCGGGCAGCTCGCCTGCCTGCGGGAGTTCACCCTGCTCTACGCGCCGAACGTCAACTCCTACAAGCGGTACGCGCCGGGCAGCTTCGCCCCCACCGCCGTCCGGTGGGGCGTGGACAACCGGACCTGCGCGCTGCGCCTGGTCGGCGGCCACGGGGCGTCGCTGCGGATCGAGAACCGGGTGCCCGGCGGCGACGTCAACCCCTACCTGGCGGTCGCCGCGATGATCGCGGCCGGGCTGCACGGCGTCGAGAACGGGCTGGAGCTTCAGGAGCCGTTCGCGGGCAACGCCTACGCCTCCGGCTCCGAGACGGTGCCGGGCACGCTGCGCGACGCCCTGGCCCTGTGGGAGGGCTCCGCGCTCGCCCGGAGCGCCTTCGGCGAGGAGGTCGCGGCGCACTACGCCAACGCCGCCCGGGTCGAGCTGGCCGCCTTCGACGCGGCCGTCACCGACTGGGAGCTGGTGCGCGGATTCGAACGGATGTGAGCATGAAGATCGTCAATCCGGCGACCGAGGAGATCCTCGCCGAGGTCGAGCCCGCCGACGCCGCCGGGGTGGACCGCGCGGTGGAGCGCGCGAAGGCCGCCTTCCCCGCCTGGCGGCGCATCGCCCCCGGCGAC
>NZ_CDRNDK010000339.1:0-7042 GCF_977012225.1 Planomonospora algeriensis
AGTTCAACCTGCAGATCCGTGCACTAGGCCGGACACACATCTGCGGAACGCAGGCGAGACGGTCCCCGCCCACTGATTCACGCCGCCCGGCGCCGCGGCCGGAAGGCGCCCCGCCCGGTGAGCCGTACCGTGCGAGGCGTCCGCGCGCCGGCCGGGGACGCGGACGCCGCCTTCCGCGGGGGCCCGGCATGGTGACGGTCCGGATCCACCGGGTAAGGGTGAATCCGGAGGACATGGCGTGGCCAGGACGGTGGATGCGGTTCGGGAGTCGCGGTGGTCGCAGGCGCTGCGGGTCACCGGTCTGCTCGACGCGCCTGGTGCGCCCGCGCTGAGCAGGCCCGCCCGGCTGGCGGCGCGGCTGCTGGAGGCGCCCGCCGCCCTGGTGGTGCTGGCCGACGGCGACCGGCGGGTGTGCCTCGGCGCGACGGGACCCGCCGAGTGCTGGACGGGCCGGGACCTGGCTCCGTACCCGCCGTTCCGGCAGGTCCTGGCCGCGGACGCGCCGCTGGCCGTGACCGACGTACGGGCCGATGCCCGGCTGGACGGTCTGCCCGCCGTCGACGGGGCGGAACCGCGGGCCTGCGCCGCCTTCCCACTGCGCGCACCCGACGGAGAGGCGCTGGGCGTGCTGTGCGTGCTGGACGTACGGCCCCGGCGGTGGGATCCGCACGGACTGCGCCTGGCGGGGGAGGTGGCCCGCTCGGTGGAGGAGCAGCTCGCGGCGCGGCTGGACGAGGGGCGGGCACGGCTGGCGGCGGCACGGCTGGGCACGGTCCTGGAACGGGCGCAGGACGCGTTCGTGTCCATCGACGCCGCCGGGACCGTGACGGCGTGGAATCCCGCCGCCGAGCGGCTGTTCGGCCGGCCGGCGGGTGAGGCCGTGGGACGGCCGGTGGACGAGCTGATCGTCCCGCGGCGCTCCCGGACGTGGTTGCGCGAGGAACTGGACCGGGTACGGCGGGCCGGCTCGCCGTACCGGTCCGGACACCGGATCGAGCTGACCGCGGTCGATCGGACCGGGCGGGAGCTTCCGGTGGAGATGGCGCTGCAGGTGCACATCGAGTGGGGGGAGCCGATCATCCACGCGTTCCTGCGCGACATCGGCCACCGGGTGGCGACCCGGCGCCGGCTGGAGCAGGAGCGGCGGTTCCTGACGGCGCTGATGGACAGCCTGGACGTCGGGGTGGTCGCCTGCGACAGCGACGGGGCGGTGGTGCTGGTCAACCAGACGCTGCGCGAGATCGAACCGGCTTCGCGATCGGGTGCCGAGGCGCCCTCCTCGGAGGAGATGAGGAAGGGCGATTGGAACGCCCTCTACGAGTTGTACGACTCCGACGGGCGGATCCCGCTGCGACCGGAGGAGGTGCCGCTGGCGCGGGCGCTGCGCGGGGAGCGGGTCGACGGCTTCGAGGTGACGGCACGGGTGGCCGGGAGTGAGACGGATCTGCGCCGCTATCTGGTCAACGCCCGGCCGATCCAGGCCGACGACGGGCGCTGCCTGGGTGCGGTGACCGCCATCCACGACATCACCGAGCGGTACCGGGCCGAGTTGCTGCGCACGGCGCAGGAGGCGGTGGCCCGGGTGCTGGTCGAAGCCGCCTCCAGCGGGCAGGCCGCCGCCGGCGTCACCGCCGCGGTCGCCGGCACGCTCGGCTGGACCTGCGGCGAATACTGGCAGGTCGACCCCGATGAGACCGTCATCCGGCGGCTGGGCCTGTGGGTCCGGCCCGGACGGGACCTCGACGCGCTGATCCGCGACGAACCCGACGTGTTCCCGCGCGGGGGCGGTCTGGCCGGAACGGTGTGGGCGAGCGCCCGCCGGACCTGGATCCCCGACCTGGCCGCCGACCCGCTCGACTTCCTCCGGAAACCGGCCGCGCTGCGCGTCGGGCTGCGCGCCGCGATGGGCCTGCCGGTGCACAGCGGCCGACGCGTGCTGGGCGTGCTGACCTTCTTCACCGACGCCGTCCAGGAGGCCGACGAGGACCTGACGGCCATGCTGGACGGCATCTCCACCCACATGGGCCGCTACCTGGAACACCGTCGATCCCACGAGCTGGCCTCGGCCCTGGATGCCGACCGCCGCCACCTGGACCGCATCGTCGCTCAGATCGACGACTACGTGTGGACGGTCGAGGTCGCCGCCGACGGCACGGTCCACCCGGTCTATCTGGACTCCGACAGCAGCCTCGTGTTCGGCGGCAGGCTGCCCGCCGGCGCCGACGCCGCCGCGGTCATGGCCGAACTGGTCCACTCCGACGACTGGGATTCCTTCGCCGCCTTCCACACCGCCATTACCCATGCCCGGCCCGCCCAGCTGGAGTGCCGCGTCGTCGGGCTGGACGGGGTGACCCGCTGGGTGTGGATCCGGGCCCGGCCCCGCCGGGAAGACCATCGGCTGCTGGTCGACGGCATCACCAGCGACGTGTCCGAGCGTCACCGTCTGGCCGAGCAGCGCGAGCTCCTGCTGGCCCGCCAGCAGGAGCAGGTGCGCCGCCTGCGGGAGCTGGACCGGATGAAGGACGAGCTGGTGGCGCTGGTCAGCCATGAACTGCGTTCGCCGATCGGCACCATCCGCGGTCATGCCTCGCTGCTGCTGGACGATCCGGAGCTGAGCACCGAGCAGCGCACCTTCGCGGACGTGATCGACCGCAAGAGCGCGCATCTGCAGCGGCTGGTCGACGATCTGCTGGACCTGGCGCGGCTGGACGCCGGGCGGATCGCGCTCGATCCGCAACCGGTGGCGTTGGCCGGACTGGTACGCCAGGCGGTCGACGACCACCGGCCGGCGGTGACCGCCAAGCGGCTGCAGGTGCGGGCGGAGGTGGCCGAAGGGCTGTGGGTGCGGGCCGATCCGGTGCGGTTGCGTCAGGTGCTGGACAACCTGCTCTCCAACGCGGTCAAGTACACGCCGGACGGGGGCGAGATCACCGTCACCGCCCGTTCCGGTGGAGAGGGCGAGGAGCGCGGAGAGGGCCGGGGCGGCACGGTCACGGTCGCGGACACCGGCATAGGAATCCCCGCCGAGCAGTATCCGCGGTTGTTCAGCCGGTTCTTCCGGGCGTCGACCGCGGTGGAGTCCGGGATCAAGGGCACCGGCCTGGGGCTGGCGGTCACCCGGGCGATCGTCGAGGCGCACGGGGGCACCATCACCGCCTCTCCGAGGGAGGGCGGGGGCACGGTCTTCACCCTCCGCCTGCCTGCCGGGCCGCCCCAGGAGGAAACGGGCTGAAACCGTACCGGGCGGTGAGGTTCCGGGCCGCCGGGCCGTACCGATCGGTGGGGAGCGGGGGTGCCGGGCCGTACCGGGTGGTGAGGTTCCGGGCCGCGGGGCCTTGACCGGGTCAGGCGCCAAGGCCCCGCAGGGGCCATGCGGCGGGGCTTCTGCCGGGTCACATGACAGGGCCCCGGTGCCTGGAAGCGCCGGGGCCCAAGAGTTCAACACCATTCTTCCGACTGTCGTGTCGGTTTCCTCGTCCGCACGGCCGCCTCATCGAAAGGGGCGGGGTGCGGGAATCGCTTGGGCGTGACCGGAAACCACCTCCGTTCATTCGGAACCGCGGCGCCCGCGCGGCGGAAGCCGGTCCGCGGGTGCTCCTGATGGCGTCCGACTCTCCTTTCCCCGTGCCGGTATCACTTCGTTCTCACAGGCGGCTCGGCGGCCGCCCGACGCGTCGGCGGCGGATCCCGCACGGCCGACGGTCATCTCACAAGGGTCATCGACATCTGCCGCATAGGCTGTTTTTCCCCTGTGCACAACAAACGCTAATCACGCTGATAACGGATGTCCACATCGACCGACGTAGATTTTCTTTGGTGTTCGGCGGCGTCGTGACCGTGCCGCGTCAGGAGGGATCCGGGGCGCGGCGCGGCCCTGATCAGGCAGTTCCCAGTCGACCTCGGCGCTGCCGCTGACGCGGAGCTTGCGGCGGGCGCGCTCGTAGAAGGTCGTCGTCCCCAGCCGGACGACGCGGGCGGCGGCGCGCAGCGCGGTGACGGTGAGCCGGTGCCCCGGCGGCAGGTGCCCGACGACCGCGCCGTCCACCTCCACGGCCAGCCGCCCGCTCGTGGGCAGGACGTCGAGGGTGACCTCCTCGTCGGCGGAGAGCACGATGGCGCGGTTGAACGTCGAGTGGGCCGCGGCGGGCACGACGAGGAAGCCCTCGACGGTCGGGGAGACGATCGGGCCGCCGGCGGAGAAGCTGTAGGCCGTCGATCCGGTGGAGGTCGCCACGATGACGGCGTCGGAGGCGTAGCGCACGAAGGGGTGCCCCTGCACGGAGACCGCCACCTCGGACAGTCCGTGGCCGGGGGTCCGCACCAGGGCGATGTCGTTGAACGCGGTCACCGTCGCCCCTTCCGGCAGGGTCGTCCGTACGGCCATGCGGGACTCGACGGCGTACTGGTTGCCGTCGATGGCCGACAGCGCGGCCGGCAGCTCGTCCACGTCGATCTCGGCGAGGAAGCCGAGCCGCCCGAGGTTCACGCCGAGCACGGGGGTCGGCCGTCCGGCGATGAGCCGCATGGTGCGCAGCATCGTCCCGTCGCCGCCGAGGCTGACGAGCAGGTCGGCGCGGTCGACCAGGGTGGCGCCGTCGACCGCGATCGCGCTGCAGTCGATGCGCCCCACCTCGCTGGGCGACCCGAGCACCGTGACGTTCCGGGAGCGGGCCCATTCGATGATCGTGTCGATGGCCGTCTTCGAGTCGCGCCGCGGGTGCAGTACGAGTCCCACTGTCTCAACCATGCCCATGGGGACACGGTACGACCGCCCGGAGGGTCGCATGGGGGCGGACGGCCGGGGAATGAAAGCCGGGCGGAACCGGCTGATCACGACATCAGGAGAGACCGAGGAGACTGTGATGACCGTCAGCATCGCGTTCGTGCCGGAGCAGGACCTCTTCGAGGCCAAGGTGGACGGTGAGCACGCGGGGCAGCTGGAGTTCACCCGGAGGGACGGCGTGATCGTCTACACCCACACCGAGGTGGATCCCGCGTTCGAGGGCCGCGGCGTGGGCGGCGCGCTCGCCCGCGCGGCCCTGGACGCGGCGCGCGCCGAGGGGGCGCGGGTACGGCCCCGCTGCTCGTTCGTGAAGCACTGGATCGACCGGCACCCCACCTACGCCGAGTTGGTCGAGGACGCGTGACCAGGTGGAGCTCGTGGCGGATCGTGATCCTCTGGCCGCCCACCGTATGGAATCGTGATGAAAATCACGCAGTGCGCGCAGATTCGCCGCTCTGGGATTAAGCGCCTTCCTGGCCGGGCTCCCGTTCCTTGCTAGGCTGCAAGGAACCGTTTGGAACCGGGCGTTGTCTCACCCCGGCAGGTGAGACCGTCGAGAAGTGGGGTCACACCGTGAAGAAGCTGCTCGTTCTGGCGCTCGTCGCCCTTGGGGGGCTGCTGGTCTGGCGTAAGGTGCAGGCTGACCGCGCCGAGCTCGATCTGTGGACCGAGGCGACCGGCAGCGAGAACTGACCGAAGCGGCTGCCGATCGAGGTGTGCCCACGGTCCTGAGCAAGGTTGGGGTAATGGCACCCATCAAGCTTGCCTGTCTGGATCTGGCAGGTACCACGATCGGTGATGTCGCCATGGTCGAACGGGCGTTCGCCGAGGCGATCGCCACACAGGGCATCGTGCCCGGGACCGGCGCGTACGCACGTGCCATGGTGCATGTGCACCGGTCCCGGGGCTGCCCCAAGATCGACGTTTTCCGGGGCATCTTCCCCGACGACGAGGCCCAGGCGCAGGCGGCCAACCTGACCTTCGAACGTTCCTACCAGGGCGCGATCGACCGTTCGGGACTCCTTCCCGTCCCGGGCACCGTGGAGGCGTTGGAGAAGCTCCAGGGCGCCGGGGTCAAGGTCTGCCTCATCACCGGCTTCAGCCGGTCGACCCTCGACCGCGTGCTGGCCGCGCTGAGCTGGTCCGACCGCATCGACCTGGCGCTGAGCCCGGAGGACACCGGCGGCCGGGGGCGTCCGAGGCCCGACATGGTGCTCACCGCGCTGCTGCGCCTCGGCGTCGAGGACGTCCGCGAGGTCGCGGTCGCGGGCGACTCGGAGAGCGACATGCTCTGCGGTCGCCGGGCGGGCGCCTCGGTGATCGCCGGCGTCCTGACCGGAAGCCACAGCCGGGAGCGGCTCGTCAAGGGCGGCGCCACCCACGTCCTGGACTCCATCGCCGACTTCCCCGGCCTCGTCCTCGGCGACGACCTGGCCGAGCACCGCACCCCCGCCTCCTCCGTCCACTGACGGTTCCGGCCCCGGCCTCGTGACCGGAGAGCCGTACGGCGGGCATGCGCGCAGCGCCACTCCATGGCCGGACGTATCCGACCCGTAGTACTCGCCCGGAACCGGGATTCCAGCATCCTTGACCGGATGCTCACCCTGTCCGGCCGCTGCCGTGCTCCAGGCGATGCCGTATCCGCTGGTCGAGAGGGAGCCCGAGGTCATGGGAGACCGCTGAGGCTGTGCTGTCGGGCGTTGAGATGGCGGGTGGCATCTTCCGCCCCGGAGCCTCACCGTGAACACGGCTTACTCGGTCTCGCCTCGTTCCTCGCTGTCCTGCGGCGAATTGACGAAGGAGCCCATACCGTGTTCGGTGCGAACCCGGCCTTCCTCCCGGAGCTTTCGCGTGACCTTTCGCACGGTCTCCCGCGCGACCCCGAACTCTTCGGTAAGCGCGACCTCGGAAATGAGGCCGTTGACCGGATAGGTGCCGTCCTCGATCCGGTCCATGACGATCTCGTAGATCTGCTTCCACTTCGGGCGAGTCGGATCCAGTTCGGTGATCACTATGACAACGGTAGTAGTGACCTGGTCGCCTCTCATATAAGGTTACATCACTGACACCCATAGACATGCATAGACATGACCTCTATCCTGTCCGTGACCCCATGCCTACAGAACAGGCAGGCCCGGCAGGCGCTCGCGACGCCGTACCGGGCCCTTGATCAGGAATCGAGGTCCTGACCCATGCCACACCTTAGAGGGAGTTTTGTTAGCTTTTGTTCCTGTTCATCGTGAATAGGCCGGGTTCCGG
>NZ_CDRNDK010000340.1:0-6991 GCF_977012225.1 Planomonospora algeriensis
CACAGAGCGCACAGAGCGCACAGAGCGCACAGAGCGCACAGAGCGCACAGAGCGCACAGAGCGCGCGGATCGCGGAGCTCATCGAGCCGACCTCGGCCCCCGCTCCGGGCCGTCCGCCTCGCGGGCCGTACGGGAAGACTGCGTGCCGTTCTGGCTGTTCATCCGGATGAGAGCCGTTAATTGAGTTGCGGCGGGTGATCCGGTTCTGGCGTCATTGACCCTGTCCGCAATGGAGTCCGCAAGCGACTCGCCGGAGGGAGGCGACGTGGGGATGACGTACAGAGAGGTGCCGGGCGGCCGTGCGCCGATCCGCATGTGGGCCGACCCCGACGAGGTCGAGACGAACGTCATGCAGCAGCTGCGCAACGTGGCGAACCTGCCGTGGGTGCAGGGGGTCGCGGTGATGCCGGACGTGCACCACGGCAAGGGGGCCACCGTGGGCTCGGTCATCGCGATGCGGGACGCGGTCTCACCGGCGGCGGTGGGCGTCGACATCGGGTGCGGGATGACCGCGGTGAAGACCTCCTACACGGCCGACGGCCTGCCCGACAACCTGGCCTACCTGCGCTCGAAGCTGGAGCAGGCGGTGCCCGTGGGGTTCGGGCACCACAAGCGTCCGGTCGACCCGACGAAGCTGCACGGGTTCAAGACCGCCGACTGGGCGGACTTCTGGAAGGACTTCGACCGCCTCGCCCCGTCCGTGCGGGGTAAGCGGGAGCGTGCCGAGGTCCAGATGGGCACCCTCGGGGGAGGGAACCACTTCCTGGAGGTCTGCGCCGACGACGAGGGCGCGGTCTGGATCGTGCTGCACTCAGGTTCGCGCAACATCGGCAAGGAACTGGCCGAGCACCACATCGGCGAGGCGCGGAACCTGCCGCACAATCAGGACCTGCCGGACCGGGACCTCGCGGTGTTCGTCGGGGGCACGCCGCAGATGGACGCCTACCGGCGGGACCTGTTCTGGGCGCAGGACTACGCGCGCCGCAACCGGGCGGTCATGATGGCCCTGGCCTGCGACGTACTCCGGCGCCACCTTCCGAACATCACCTTCGAACAGCCGATCTCCTGCCACCACAACTACGTGGCGGAGGAGCGGTACGACGGCGTGGATGTGCTCGTCACCCGCAAGGGCGCGATCCGCGCGGGATCCGGCGAGTTCGGCATCATCCCCGGCTCGATGGCGACCGGCACCTACATCGTGAAGGGCCTGGGGAACGCCTCGGCGTTCAACTCGGCCTCACACGGTGCCGGTCGCCGGATGAGCCGGAACAAGGCCAAGAGGACGTTCACGCTGGCGGACTTCAAGGCCCAGACAGAGGGCGTGGAGTGCCGCAAGGACACCGGGGTGATCGACGAGATCCCGGCCGCCTACAAGGACATCGAGTCGGTCATGGCCGCCCAGTCCGACCTGGTCGAGGTCGTCGCCCACCTGCGCCAGCTCATCTGCATCAAGGGCTGACAAGGTCCGAGAGCCTGCATCGCAGTAGCGGAACCCCGCTGACCCGCGGTGCGGGCTCTCGGCGTTTCTCATCGCTTCACGCGTGATCGCGATGCCATGTGCCCTGAATATGCCTTGATCTTGGGACGTGGAATCTCTGCTTGGTGAGATGGTTCCTCTGTCCCAGTCGGTATCGATCAGGCGTTCGATCAAAAGGGCTGGCGTTCGTGGAATGAAGCAGGAGCGCTTTCCACTCTGAAGCCGCAGGCGATGTGGTCCAACGATGTTCGTCGCGCCGCGCGATCTCCCGGAAGGCGTTGCGGGCACCTCTTGAGACCGGGACGATCCAGATATGAGGAAACTGGTCGCCTGCGTCGCAATGGCATCGCTGACGTCCTGCGGGTACATCCACGAGCAACGCGTTGTGCGTTCCTTCGCCGAGCTGGAGCAGGTGGCCCAGACGGCCGGACCGGATGACGGCACGACGACGCGACCGCAGAAAATCGGGGAGATCGAGTTCCAGGCTATTCATAGAGAGGGTGATCGCGTCTACTTCAAGGTGGGCGAAAGTATGCCCGGCGGGGAGCCCTACGGCTACGTCTGGAGTCCCGAGCGCGCACCGGTCGATGACTCCAACCCGTCGGTTGCTTCGTCCTTCGAACACATCCAGGGTTCTTGGTATCACTGGAATGACAGCTACTGAGGGTCGCGTCCATCGAAGTGGTGCAGAAGTCTCCCCAGATGACAGGCGCGTCGCCGGACATGAGAACGGCCATCGCAACCCACCCTCCGGGGAGCGGGAAAACCTCTCGCGGAGATCGCGATCAACCCCTTACAGTGCGCGCCATGACCAATCCCCCTCCTCTGGGAACGTGTGGCCGGCTGGACTTCCACGCGCCGCTGTCCGCCGAACGCGCCGACCGGCTGACGGCCGCTCTCGCGGAGGCCGGACCGTCGACCGTGCTCGACCTGGGCTGCGGGTGGGGCCGGCTGCTGCTGCGCATCCTGGAGGCCGTACCGGGCGCCCGCGGCACGGGCGTCGACGTCCACGGGCCCGACCTGGTGCGCGGGCGGGCCGATGCCGAGGCTCGCGGCCTGTCCGACCGCGTCACCTTCATCGAGGGCCCGGCCGACGAGCACCTCGCCGCCGCGGACCTGGTGCTGAACGTCGGCGCCTCCCAGGCCTTCGGCGACATCCCGGCCGCGCTGCGCGCCCTGCGCCCCCTGGTCGCCCCGGAGGGCCGCCTGCTGTTCGCCGACGGGTTCTGGCAACGCACCCCCACCGATGACGAACTGGCCGCCATGTGGCCGGGCGCCTCCGCAGGCGACCACACCGACCTGGCCGGCCTCGTGGACCAGGCCGCGGCCGCCGGATTCCGGCCGCTGCACATCGAGACGGCCACCCGCGGCGAATGGGAGCGATTCGAGTCGGGCTACACCCGTGACGTGGAGGAATGGCTCCTGGCCAATCCCGTCCATCCCCGGGCCGAGGCCGTCCGCGCCGAGGTGGACCGGCACCGCTCCCGATGGCTGCGCGGCTACCGTGACGTTCTGGGATTCGCCTTCCTCGTCCTGGGCTGATCCGCGATACCGGCCCGTGTCGTACCCCTCGGCGAAAGACCTTCATGACTTCGAGCACGTCCCCCACGCCCGTCCGTTCCCTGCGTCCGGTCCGCCCGTTCGCGATGGTCGCCGTCGCGTTGCTCGCCGCGGTCACCATCGCGTCCACCGCCGTCTCCGTCCTTTACCTCGGCCACCTCGGTGGCTGGTCGTGGCCGGAGAGCGATGGGCGAGACGCCCTGGACCCGGCCGGCCGTCTCCTGCTCCTGTACGCGGCCGTCCACCTCCTGGCGGGGATCGCCTTCGTGTGCTGGCTGTTCCGCGCCCGGTCCAACGCGTACGCGATCTCTCCCGGGGTCGCGCACTCGTACGCCGCGCCGTTCCTGGTGCTCGGATGGTTCGTCCCCATCGTCAACCTGTTCGTCCCGAAGGGGATCGTCGACGACGTCTGGGCCACCTCGCGGCCCGGTGGTCTCCGTCCGGGGACGAATCTCCTCCAGGTCCGCCGTCCGGGCCTGGTCTGGGCCTGGTGGCTGACCTGGCTCGCGGCGGGGTGCGCCGACACGCTCGCCGCGGCTCTGACGGCCGTGGGCACGGAGATGGACGCGGAGGAAGAGGAGAGGGCCGCCGAGCTGGCGTCCGGGCTGGGAACCGCGGCCGCGGCGGCCGGTGTCCCGCTCGCGATCGCCGCGGGCCTGCTCGCCATCCGGATCGTCCTGGTGATCACCCGGCTCCAGGAGGCCGTCCGCGCCGCCGGTGGTCCCGAGCCCTCCCGGCACCGGACGTCGTACCTCGGGCTCGTCTCCCTCGTCGTGCGCGACTACGACGAGGCCGTCGGGTTCTACACCGGCGTCCTGGGGTTCGAGCTGCTGGAGGACACGGCGCTGGAGGACGGAAGGCGCTGGGTGGTCGTCCGCCCTCCCGGCGCGGAGGAGACGGCGCTGCTGCTCGCGCGCGCCGCCACCCCCGAGCAGGAGGCGCGTGTCGGGGACCAGACCGGCGGCAGGGTCGGCCTGTTCCTGTACACCGACGACTTCCCCCGCGACTACGAGCGGCTGCGGTCGGCGGGCGTCGTCTTCGAGGAGACTCCGAGGCGGGCGCCGTATGGCGCGGTAGCGGTCTTCCGCGACCTGTACGGCAACCGCTGGGACCTGCTCCAGCCCACCTCGCTGGAGGGCTTCTGAACGGAGCCGTGCCCCGTCCCCGCCCGCATCACCGGCCGCGTCGCGCCTCCCGGCGGTCCGGCCTGGGAGGCGCAGCGGTCAGGCGGACGCGACGACGGCGTATCTCTCGTCGGTGATGGTCCGCCCCCACAAGACCGGATCGGTCAGCGGCGGGGCCGTGACGCCGGACGCCCCGGTGCGGTCCTGGTGCTCAGCGGGGCGTCTGCTGGTGGAAGGCCAGCTTCCAGCCGTCCGGCCGCCGCACGTACAGGCTGCTGATCAGCGCCGAGTACGGGGGATCGCCGTCCCGCCGGGCGACGGCGCCGTAGACGACCAGTCCGGTGTCGCCCGTGGGGTGCGAGACCCTCAGGTCCCCGAGTTCGTAGGAGGACCACGGCCGTCCCGACATGGACGCCACGACCGCGGCCCGGTCGTCGAGCGCCAGGCCGCCGGGCAGGAGCATGACGACCTCACTGTCGAGGATCCGTTCGTAGAACCCGGCGGCGGCCTCCGGGGTCGAGGATAGGGCCTGCCAGCCCTGTCTCTCGAGGTCGGCCGGCTCGTTGCGCGTCATCGTCGTCTCCCGTCTCCTCGTGTCGCCGTACTGATCGGTTCCCGTCCCTTGCCCGGTCGCGCCCGAGTATGCGGCGCCTCCCGGACGGGACGGCCGGGGCGCGGAAACCGGCTGGCGGCCCGTGGCCGGGATCTGGAAGGGTGCACGGCATGGCTGAGGCGATGGACGCGCGCGACGTGGCGGCTCTGACGGCGGCGGTGGAGCGCGGTGAGAGAGTCCGATACCTCATGTTCTGGGGGCACCGGCCGCCGCGCTCCGGCGAGGTCGGGGCCGGGTGCCTGTCGCAGTGGTGGCCGGCGGACTTCGCCGTGGACGGGGTGGTCTACCGCACCGCGGAGCACTTCATGATGGCGGGCAAGGCGCGATTGTTCGGCGACGAGGAGACCGCTGCGCGGATCGTGGCGGCCGGGCACCCGAAGCAGGCCAAGGACCTGGGGCGCAGGGTGCGCGGCTTCGACGAGCGGACCTGGGCGGCGGCCCGCTTCGACCTGGTGGTCCGGGGCAACCTGGCCAAGTTCGGACAGCACCCGGAGCTGGGAGGGTTCCTGCTGGGGACGGGAAATCGGGTGCTGGTCGAGGCGAGTCCGGTGGACCGGATCTGGGGGATCGGGCTCGCGGCCGACGACGAGCGGGCCGGGCGGCCTGGATCGTGGCGGGGGCTGAACCTGCTGGGGTTCGCCTTGATGGAGGTACGGCAGGCGCTGCGGGAGCGGTGACGGCCGGTCCGTCCCCCCGGCCGGCGGCGGGTCCGGCGGGACGGACCGTCACCCACGCCGCGAGGCGGCGCCGGGACGTCCGCGCGAGGGGGAATCATCCGTACGGCGCGGCTGTTGTCAGGCGGTGGAGCCCGTTTTTGGGCGGAGGAGGGGGTCGGCCTTAGGCTGGCCCCCTGCTCGAATGACGAAGGATGAGGGGTGACGCCCGTGTTGCGCGACTCGTTCGGCCGAGTGGCGACCGATCTTCGGGTGTCCCTCACGGACCGCTGCAACCTGCGCTGTTCGTACTGCATGCCGCCCGAGGGCCTCGACTGGCTCCCCAAGCCCGAGCTGCTGACCGCCGAGGAGATCGTCCGGCTGGTCACCATCGGGGTGGAGCGGCTCGGTATCACCGAGGTCCGCTACACCGGCGGCGAGCCGCTGCTCCGCCGCGAACTGGTCGACATCGTGGCCCGTACCACCGCGCTCGCGCCCCGGCCGCAGGTCTCGCTGACCACCAACGGCATCGGGCTGGCCCGGCTCGCCGCACCGCTCGCCGCGGCCGGCCTCGACCGGGTCAACGTCTCCCTCGACACCTTGGACCGTGAGACGTTCGCCAAGCTCGCCCACCGCGACCGGTTGACCGACGTGCTGACGGGCCTGGCCGCGGCCGAGGCGGCCGGGCTGCGCCCGGTGAAGATCAACGCGGTGCTGATGCGCGGTGTCAACGACCACGAGGCCGTCCCGCTCCTGCGCTACTGCCTCGACAAGGGCTACGAGCTCCGCTTCATCGAGCAGATGCCGCTGGACGCCCAGCACGGCTGGCGCCGGGAGAACATGATCACGGCCGACGAGATCCTCGCGACCCTGCAGGCCTCCTTCGACCTGACCGACGCCGACCCGGCGGAGCGGGGCAGCGCCCCCGCCGAGCTGTTCCTCGTCGACGGCGGCCCGGCGCGGGTCGGCGTGATCGGTTCGGTCACCCGGCCGTTCTGCGGCGCCTGCGACCGGGTACGGCTGACCGCCGACGGCCAGATCCGCAACTGCCTGTTCGCGACGGACGAGTCCGACCTGCGGGCGGCGATGCGCTCCGGAGTCTCCGACGACGAGCTGGCCGAGCGCTGGCTGGCGGCGGTCCGGGTCAAGAAGGCCGGGCACGGCATCGACGACCCCTCCTTCCTGCAGCCGTCCCGCCCGATGTCGGCCATCGGCGGTTAGCCCCGTGACCGTCCGGTCCGCTCCCGGACGTCTGTCCGGTTCGCCATCAGGCGCACCGTCCGGCCCGCTCCGGGGCGCCTGTTCGGTTCCTCATCAGGCGTACTGCCCGGTCCGCTCCGAGGTGCCTGTCCGGTTCGTCGTCAGGCGGGCCGCCCGGTCCGCCCGCGCGGAAGCGGCTCCGGATCAGGTCGCCCAATCGATGTGAGCTAGCCTCATCTCCATGAGCGGTTACGACGCGCTGATCCTCGCCGGGGGGGCGGGCCTCCCGGCTCGGCGGGCGGGACAAGCCCGGCCTGGAGGTGGGCGGGGTGCCGCTCATCGAGCGCGGTGGCCGCCGACGAGT
>NZ_CDRNDK010000341.1:0-6978 GCF_977012225.1 Planomonospora algeriensis
CACGATCGACCCGCGGATCGTCGCCCGCTCCGCCCGCGCGCTGGAGCGCTACGGCCCGGACTTCACCTACCGCCACCACCTGGCGGTCAGGCGGCTGCCCGAGGCGCTGGGCCTGGCCGCGGGGGCCGGGGCCCTGGCGCTCCTGGCGCAGCTCCCGCCGGTGCGCTCCCGGCTGCTGGAGCGCTTCCCGCCCGGCGGCGGGCCCACCCCCGAGCAGCGGGCGGAGAGCTGGTTCACCGTCACCTTCGACGGGCGCGGCGGCGGCGAGCGGGTGGTCACCGAGGTCTCCGGCGGCGATCCCGGCTACGACGAGACCGCGAAGATGCTGGGGGAGTCGGCGCTCTGCCTGGCCTTCGACGACCTGCCGGAGACCGCGGGCCAGACCACCACCGCCGCGGCGATGGGCGAGGCGCTGATCGCCCGTTTGCAGCGGGCGGGGATCACCTTCAGGGTGCTGCGGGACTCACGCGGGTGAGATCCGGCGGGGCCCCGGGGGCGGTCACGCGGGCGAGCTCCGGGAGGCCGCGGCCCGCGCGGGCGGGGGACACCGCCCCGCCGGTCCGGGTCTCAGCGGCTGCGCACCCCGTGGGCGCGGAACTGCGCGTGCACGCGCTCCAGGAGGGCGGCGTCCGGCGGTTCGACGCCGGGCAGCGGGTAGGGCAGGCCGAGCCCGGCGTACTTCGCCTCGGCCATCCGGTGGTACGGCAGGACGTCGACGTGCTCGACGTTGGGCAGGGCGGCGGCGAAGCGGGCCAGGCCGTCGACGTTGTCCTCGGCGTCGGTCAGGCCCGGGACCAGGACGAACCGGATCCAGGTGGGCTTGCCCAGCTCGGCCAGGCGGCGCGCGAAGCGCAGCGTCGGGGCGAGTTCGTTCCCGGTCGTCTTCCGGTAGGTCTCCGGGTTCCAGGACTTGACGTCCAGCAGGACGAGGTCGACGTCGGCCAGCATCGCGTCGCTCGCGCGGGCGCCCAGGTAGCCGGAGGTGTCCAGGGCCGTGTGCAGGCCGCTCTCGTGGCAGCGGCGCAGGAACTCGCCGGTGAAGGCGGGCTGCTGCAGCGGTTCGCCGCCGCTGACGGTGACGCCGCCGCCGGCGATCCGGATGAACCGCCGGTAGCGTTCGGCGCGCGCCATCAGCTCGTCGACCGTGGTGGGCCGCCCGTCCCGCATCCGCCAGGTGTCGGGGTTGTGGCAGTACAGGCAGCGCAGCGGGCAGCCGGAGGTGAAGACCACGAAGCGGGTGCCCGGTCCGTCCACGCCCGTGGACAGGTCCCAGGAGTGGACGGAGCCGGTGGTGGCCGGGGCCGCGGCCCCGGCGTCAGACCGAGCCGTGGAAGGTGCGGTTGAGGACATCGAGCTGCTGCTCTCTGGTCAGGCGGACGAAGTTGACGGCGTAGCCGGAGACGCGGATGGTGAGCTGCGGGTACTTCTCGGGGTGCTCCATCGCCTCCAGCAGGATCTCCCGGTTGAGGACGTTGACGTTCATGTGGAAGCCGCCGCCGTCGAAGTAGCCGTCGAGCACGCCCGCGAGGTTGGCGACCCGCTCTTCGGGCGTACGGCCCAGCCCGGCCGGCGTCACCGTGTTGGTCAGCGAGATGCCGTCCTTGGCCTCGTTGTACGGGAGCTTGGCGACCGAGAGCGCGGAGGCGACCATGCCGTGCCGGTCGCGGCCGTTCATCGGGTTGGCGCCCGGGGCGAACGGCTCGCCCGTGCGGCGGCCGTCGGGGGTGTTGCCGGTGTGCTTGCCGTACACCACGTTGGAGGTGATGGTCAGCACCGACTGGGTGTGCTCGGCGCCGCGGTAGGACGGGTAGGCGCGGATCTTGTTCATGAAGCTCCGGACCAGCCCGGCGGCGATGTCGTCGACCCGGTCGTCGTCGTTGCCGAAGGCGGGGTAGTCGCCCTCGACGACGTAGTTGACCGCCAGGCCGGTCTCGTCGCGGATCACCCGCACGCCGCCGTACCTGATGGCCGACAGGCTGTCGGCGGCCACCGACAGGCCGGCGATGCCGCAGGCGAGGGTGCGCTTGACCGGGTAGTCGTGCAGCGCCATCTCGATGCGCTCGTAGGCGTACTTGTCGTGCATGTAGTGGATGACGTTCAGCGCGTCGACGTAGGTCTCGGCCAGCCAGTCCATCATCTTGTCCAGGGCGGCGGCGACCTCGTCGTAGGAGAGCCGGTCGCCGGCCACCGGCGGGTGCGCGGGGCCGACCTGCTCGCCGGTGATCTCGTCGCGGCCGCCGTTGATGGCGTACAGCAGGGTCTTGGCCAGGTTCACCCGGGCGCCGAAGAACTGCATCTGCCGGCCGACGGGCGCGGCGGACACGCAGCAGGCGATGGCGGTGTCGTCGCCGAACGCGGGCCGGAGCAGGTCGTCGTTCTCGTACTGGATCGAGCTGGTCTCGATGGAGGTCCGCGCGCAGAACCGCTTGAAGCCCTCCGGCAGGTCGGGCGACCAGAGCACGGTCAGGTTGGGCTCGGGCGCGGGCCCGAGGTTGTGCAGGGTCTGCAGGAAGCGGAAGCTCGTCTTCGTGACCAGGGTGCGGCCGTCGCGGCCTATGCCGCCGATCGACTCGGTGACCCAGGTCGGATCGCCGGAGAAGAGCTGGTCGTACTCGGGGGTGCGCAGGAACCGGACGATCCGCAGCTTGACCACGAAGTCGTCGATCAGCTCCTGGGCCCGGACCTCGTCGATCACGCCCTCGTCCAGGTCGCGCTGGAGGTAGACGTCCAGGAAGGTGGAGGTACGGCCCAGCGACATGGCGGCGCCGTTCTGCTCCTTGACCGCGGCCAGGTAGCCGAAGTAGAGCCACTGGATCGCCTCCTGCGCCGTCGCGGCGGGCCCGGAGACGTCGAAGCCGTAGGAGGCGGCCATCTCCGCCAGCTCGCCCAGCGCGCGGACCTGCTCGGCCAGCTCCTCCCGGTCGCGGATGACGTCCGCGGTGGAGGGCGCCTCGTCCAGGGTGCGCAGCTCGGCCTTCTTGGCCGCGATCAATTGATCTACACCGTAAAGGGCGACGCGCCGGTAGTCACCGATGATCCGGCCGCGGCCGTAGGCGTCGGGCAGACCGGTGACGATGTGCGAGCGGCGCGCCGCGCGCACCCGCGGGGTATAGGCGTCGAACACCCCCGCGTTGTGGGTCTTGCGGTACTTGGTGAAGACCTCCTTGACCCGGGGGTCGAGCGCGTACCCGTAGGCCGCCAGGCCGCTTTCGACCATCCGCAGCCCGCCGTTCGGCATGATCGCCCGCTTCAGCGGGGCGTCGGTCTGCAGACCGACGATCAGCTCGTTCTCCCGGTCGATGTACCCGGGGGCGTGCGAGGTGATCGTCGACGGGGTCGAGCCGTCCGCGTCGTAGATGCCGCGCTCCCGCTCCTCGGGGAACATCGAGGTCAGGCGGCCCCAGACGGCCAGTGTGCGCTCCGTCGGCCCGGCCAGGAAGCCGTCGTCCCCGGTGTAGGGCGTGTAGTTGGCCCGCACGAAGTCCCGCACGTCGACGGCGGAGCACCAGATGCCCGGCTGGAAGCCGCGCCAGGCGCCCTGCTCGGCCGCTCGTCCGGTCTCGGTCGTCGTGCTCATGGGGGACCTCCTGGTTCGATTCCTGCTGTGGTCAATGGTCGCCTCCCGGCGGGAGCGCGGGCCGGAGGCGGACGTCACCGGAGGGCGGGACCTTCGTCACGAGCGGGCTCGCGGCCGTGGCGAAGGCCCCGCCGGCGGCCGCTCACGCGGCGCTGAGGACCTCCGGGACCGGCCGCCGGGGCGCACGCGGCACGGCGGGCCCGTAGCCGAGGCGGACGATCATCTGGGGGTGGCCGCGCCGGTGCCGCGGATCGGTGTGGTGGCGCATGTCGCGCAGGTCCAGCGGCTGGTTGAGGAAAGAGGCCGACACCCCGTGCAGGGTGGCGACCAGCAGCATGCGCTGCAGCGCCTGGCCGGCCCGGAGCCAGTCCTGCGGGCCGTCGCCGGAGGTGGTCACGACCACCAGCTGCGGGCGGGCCTCGAAGCGGGCGGTCTCCCGGCTCGCGCGGGCGAAGCCGCGGACGGGCACGGAGGCGCCGTCGGGGCGCGGACCCTGGACGTAGGGCGGGAGCCCGTCGCGGCGCTGCCCGTCCCCGCCCGTCCACCGGACGAGCTCCGCCCGGTACTCGGCGTCGCTGGCGAGCCGCTCCTCGGCCATGGCGACCTCCTCCAGTAGCGCGGTGCCCGCGGGGCCGCCCACGCAGACCAGGTCGGCGCCCTCCATCCGGACCGCCGCGGCCAGCTCCGCCATGACCCCCGGGGGGACGAGGGCGCCGGAGAAGGGCCGGCGGTTGGTGCGGCGGTCCTGGATGGCGGCGTACAGCTCGTGCTCGGCCACCGAGGCGAGCGGAGCCCGTACCGGCCGCACCGCGGCGAGCAGGGTGGACCCGTCGTCCCCGATCTCGGGCAGCGGCCAGGAGACCGGCCGCCAGCCGGCGACGCGCAGTGCCAGGCGCAGGTTGAGCAGGGCGGCGCCGCAGCTGATGTGGAGCGACCGGCCGCGCGGGTCGGCCACCGGCAGCCAGCGGTCCAGGTCGGCGTGGAGCTCGATGTGCTCGCGGCGGTGGACGCCGAAACGCCACGGCTGGGTGTTGTGCACCGACGGCGCGGCGCCCGCCGCGGTGACGAGCCGCCGCAGGCCGGCGTGGGTGGCGAGTGGACTGAGCATGGCGGAACCTCCTTGGTCCCTTTCGAGGCTGGCGCACCGTCCGGCTCCCGGGGCAGGGCCGAAGGTCCCCCCGGGAGGGGGACTCGGGACCCGGGAAGCCTCCGCCCCGTCCCGGGGCCGGGACGGGCGAGCGGAGGGAGGACGGAGGTCCTCCAGGTAAAGGCCGTTCGGCTGGGTGAACGGCCCGTCACGGAGGGTCGAATGGGGACGACCCCTCCCGCAGGAGGCCCGGACCACCGTCCGGCCGCCTCCCCCGGTGCGAAAGCAGACCCGGACCGCCGAGCGGTCCATGCCGTGGGGAGACCGCCGCCGACCGGCGAGCGGCCAGGTCACCACCCAGGGAAAGCACAATGGCAAAGGAATCAGGCGGGCGCCCACGAGGCACGCTCGCCGCAGAACGGCCGGCCCGCGCCGCGGAGCGGCCGCCACAGGAGGGCACGCCACCCGCGCGTGCCGGGGGCGGCGCCCGCCTGGGACTGCCCCAGGCGACGGCGCTGGTCGTCGGGAACATCGTCGGCACCGGGATCTTCCTGCTCCCGGCCTCGCTGGCGGCGTTCGGAACCGTGAGCATCCTGGCGTTCGGCATCGTCACCCTCGGCGCGCTCGCGCTCGCCGTCGTCTTCGGTCGGCTCGGCCGGCGCATCCCGGCCTCCGGCGGGCCGTACGCCTACGCCCGTGAGGGCTTCGGGGAGTTCCCCGGCTTCCTCAACGCCTGGTCCTTCTGGATCACCGCCTGGGCGGGCAACGCCGGCATCGCCTTCGCCTGGGTCGGCTACGTCGTCTACTTCGCCGACGCCGCGTTCGGGCTGGACTGGAGCAGCGTCCCCGCCCAGGTGGTCATCGGACTGACGGGCCTGTGGATCCCGGCGCTCATCAACCTCGCCGGCGTCACCAAGATGGGCGTGTTCCAGCTGGTCACCACCATTCTGAAGTTCGCGCCGCTGATCTTCGTCGCGATCGTCGGCCTGTTCTTCGTCCGGGCGGACAACTTCGGCCCCTTCAACGCCACGGACGGCTCGTGGATCGGCGCGATCTCGGTGGCGGCCGCGCTGGTGCTGTTCGCCTACTCCGGCGTGGAGAGCGCCAGCATCGCCGCGGAGAAGGTCGCCGACCCCGAGCGCAACATCGGCCGCGCCAGCGTCTACGGCACCCTGGCCTGCGCGGTGCTCTACATGCTCGGCACCGTCGCCGTCTTCGGCACCGTCCCGCACGACAAGCTGGTGGACTCCACGGCCCCCTTCGCCGACGCGATCAACGCGATGTTCGGCGGCAGCGCCTGGGGCGTGGTGATGGCCGCCTTCGCGATCATCTCCGGTATCGGCGCGCTGAACGGGTGGACCCTGCTGGTCGCCGAGATGCCGATGGCCGCCGCCCGCGACGGCCTGTTCCCGAAGATGTTCACCCGGATGCGCGGCGGCAACGTGCCGTGGGTCGGCATCGTCGCCGGCACGGCCCTGACCTCGATCACGTTCGTGCTGGCCTTCGCCGCGGAGAACGCCTTCAACACCATCCTGCTGCTGGCCGCCTTCACCACGGTCGTGCCCTACCTGTTCTCCGCCGCCGCCCAGCTGTTCTGGCTGGCCACCGGGGAGCGGCAGGCGGCGCGCAAGGGCCTGGCCTGGAACATGGCCCTGGCGGTCACGGCCCTGCTGTTCAGCTTCTGGATGATCTTCGGTGCGGGCGCCGACGCCGTCTTCCAGGGAACGCTCATGCTGCTGGCGGGCATCCCCGTCTACATCTGGGTCAAGGCCTCGCGCGGCGAGTACGGCCCCAGGGAGATCAAGAGAACGACAGGAGAACCGCGATGACCTTCCACGTCGACTCCGAGGTCGGCCGGCTCCGGCAGGTCGTCCTGCACAAGCCGGAGCTCTCGCTGAAGCGGCTGACCCCCTCCAACAAGGACGAGTTCCTCTTCGACGACGTGCTGTGGGTGCAGCGCGCGGTGGAGGAGCACCTGGAGTGGCAGCAGGTCCTGCGGGACCGGGGCATCACCGTCCACCTCCTGACCGACCTGCTCCGCGAGACGGTCACCGTCCTCGAAGGCCGCAGGCACATCCTCGACGGCGTCATCGACGAGCGCGTGTTCGGGCCGCTGGCCGCCGACGCCGTCCGCAACACTCTCGACGCGATGGACCCGGCCACGCTGGCGCGCTTCCTCACCGGCGGCATCACCAAGCGGGAGCTGATGGAGTACGGCTGCGAGCCGGGGAACTCGGTGGCGTTCCGCACGCTGGAGACGGACGGCTTCGTCCTGCCGCCGCTGCCCAACCACCTGTTCACCCGCGACACCTCC
>NZ_CDRNDK010000342.1:0-6947 GCF_977012225.1 Planomonospora algeriensis
CCGCCGTGTCCCCCGCGGCCCCGCCGCCCGTCGCCCCGCTGACCGAGATGCGCCGGCCGCACCTGTTCGTGGTCGCGAACCGGCCGCTGAGCTCCGCCGTCGTGGCGAAGGCGGCGCGGATCAAGGGGATCCGCGCGATCGAGCGGGCCGACGCCGCCGAGGTCGTGATGGACGGCAAGCGGGTGCAGACGCTGGGGGTGGACCCCTCGACGTTCCGCGCCTACACCCCCAAGCCGACCGCCACGTCCGACAAGCTCTGGCGCAACGTCGCGGCGGGAGAGGTCGCGGTCTCCTTCGTGCTCGGCAACGACGGGGGCCTGGAACTGGGCCGGACCGTCGCCAGCGGCGGGCGGGCCCTGCGGGTGGGCGCCTACGCCACGATGGGCATGGGCGCCATCGACGCGGTGGTCTCCCGGCGGACGGCGCGCGAGCTCGGCATCCCGGAGAACAACGCCCTGGTGGTGAGCGCCCCCAAGGCCGACTCGGCCAGGCTCCGCGCGGCCCTGCTCAAGGTCCTGCCGAAGGGCAGCCAGGTCGTCGCGATCAACCCGGTCTTCAAGGCCGCGCCGCGGAAGGTCTGGCCGGCGTCGGCCTTCATGAGCCCGGACCAGGTGCGGACCGCGCTCACCGCCGCGATCGGCAAGCTGGGCCGCCCGTACGTCTGGGGCGCCGAGGGGCCGGACACCTTCGACTGCTCCGGCCTGGTCCAGTGGGCCTACGCGCAGGCGGGCGTCCGGGTGCCCCGCGTGACGCACCAGCAGTTCGTGTCGGGCCCGCAGATCCCGCTCTCCCAGGCCCAGCCGGGCGACCTGCTGTTCTGGCGGCACGACCCGACCAACCCCGGCTACGTCTCGCACGTGGCGATCTACTGGGGCGACGGGAAGATGCTGCACGCGCCGCGGACGGGCGACGTGGTCAAGCTCGTCCCGGTCAGCACGAGGAACTTCGCCGGGGCCGTCCGCGTCAGCCCGCAGATCGCCGCGCGGGCGGGCTGAGACCGGGTCGCCGCGCGGGACCGGCCCGGCGGGCGCGCGGTCGCCGTGTGGAAGCCGCCGGACGCCGCGCGGTCGCACCGTACCGGATGTGGCCGGGTCAGGGGCGCAGGCCCGACTCCAGGAGGGCGAGGGTCTCGTCGACGATGTCGGCCAGTGGGCGGGTCCCGTCGCTCTCGGCCCAGGAGAACAGCGCGGCCAGCATGGCGCCGACCACCGCCCCGGCCGCCGTCCGGGCGAGCAGGTCGGCGGAGGCACGGGCGGCGGGGTCGGCGCGGTCCATGCGTGCGGTGAGCGCCCGGGTGAACACGTCGATGGTGGCGATCATGTTGTCGACGGCGCGGGCGCGCAGCGCGGGGTGGCTGAGCTGGAGCCTGGTGCGGGCCCGGATCTGCTCCTCCTCCTCGGCGGGGATCTGCGCGAACGCCTCGCCCATCGCGGCGCGCAGGGCGGGCACGGGGGCCAGGCCGGCGGGCTGGGCGGCCAGCGCCGCCAGCATGATGGGGTCGTAGTCGTCCTGGACGACCACGTCCTCCTTGGTGGGGAAGTAGCGGAAGAACGTGCTGGGCGAGATCTCGGCGGCCTCCGCGATCTGCTCGACCGTCGTCGCCTCGTAGCCCTGCTCGGCGAACAATCGCAGGGCCTGCTCCTGGATCGTCCGCCGGGTCCGGGCCTTCTTGCGTTCGCGCAGTCCCTCAGGGCGCGGAGGTGAGCTCATGCGCCGATTCTCGCGCCTCGCCGGCGCGCATGAACACCGCCACGGCCGCGGCGCCCGCCACGGCCAGCGCCGCGCACACCAGGAGCACGGCGCCCATGCCTGCGGCGGAGGCTTCCCGGGCGGCGGCGGCGAGCGCGGGATCGCCGAGCCGTACGGCGGCGGCCACGGAGTCCCGCGCGGCCTCCGGAGCGTCCGCGGGCAGTCCGTCCGCGTAGCCGGCCGAGAGCAGGCTGCCCAGTCCGGCGACGCCGAACACACCGCCCACCTGCCGCAGCGTCTGCAGCGTGCCGGAGCCCGCGCCCACCCGGTCCTCGGGCAGTACGGCCAGCACGCCGTCCATCGCCGGGACCATCGCCAGTCCGACGCCGGCCCCCACGACGGTCAGCCACGCGGCGATGAAGCCGTACCCGGAGGAGGCGCCGGTCAGGGAGCCGAGGACGAGGCCGCCCGCGAGCACCGCCAGGCCGGCCGGCAGGAGCACGCGCAGGCTCAGCCGGCCCAGCAGCCGCTCGCCGGCCAGCCCGCCCGCCATGAGGCCGAGCACCATGGGACGACGCGGATCCCGGTGCCGAAGGCGTCGTATCCCAGGACGGCCTGCAGATGGAGCGGGACCACGAACAGCACGCCCATCATGGCCAGCGAGACGAGGGTCGCGCCGGCGGAGCCCCACAGGAAGACGCGGTCGGTGAAGAGGCGGAGGTCCATCATGGGCGCGGGGGAGCGGGCCTCCACCGCGACGAAGGCGGCGAGCAGGACCAGGCCGGCGGCGAGCGAGGCCAGCACGGCGGGCGACGTCCAGCCGGCCGAGGGAGCCTCGATCACGCCGTGGACCAGTGCGGCGAGGCCGCTCACCGAGAGCAGCGCGCCGGGCAGGTCGAAGCGGGGTCGGCGCTCGTCACGCGACTCCGGCAGCAGGACGGCGGACGCCGCCAGGGCGATCGCCACCACGGGCAGGTTGATCAGGAAGATCGACCCCCAGTGGAAGCGGTCGAGCAGGTAGCCGCCGAGGATCGGTCCCAGCGGCAGGCCGAGGGCCATCCCCGCCGACCAGGCCGCGATGGCCTTCGAGCGCTCGTGCGGAGGGAAGACGCTCGGCAGGATCGACACGGAGAGCGTCATGATCAGGGCGCCCCCGGCGCCGAGGAGCACGCGGGCGGCGATGAGCGCCGCCGAGCCCCCGGCCGCCGCGGCGAGGGCCGAGGCCGCGCCGAAGACGGCCAGCCCGGCCAGGAGGAGGCGCTTGCGGCCGAGGCGGTCGCCGAGGACGCCGGCGGGGAGCAGGAGGGCGGCGAAGGGGATCAGGTAGGCGTCCACGATCCACTGCAGTTCGCCGGTCGAGGCACCGAGCTCCACGGCCAGCGTGGGCAGGGCGACGTTCAGGATCGTCGCGTCCAGTCCGATGACGAGGACGCTCAGCACCAGCGCGGCCAGAGCCCACCAGCGCCGGGGAGAAGTGATAGCAGCCATGATTTGAGAGTAACTCTCAAAATAGAGGTCGTGTCAAAATATTTTCTGGCCGACCACTTTGAAAAGTTGTAATCTTCATTACATGGACAATGAAGAAGCAGAGGCGCAGCTGCGCGGCTGGTTCTCGGGCCGCCTGCCCGAGGGATGGTTCGACGGTCCGCTCGAGATCACGCTGGACCGCGAGGAGATCACGGCGGTGGGAGCGCTCCGCCCGCCCGCGTCCGCCGAGGGCGTCTCGGAGGTGGAGCGGGTCGCCACGCTGGAGGGCGCCGTGCAGCGCTTCCGGGAGGAGACCAGGGAGCGGCGCATCGAGATCGCCTCGGAGGCCGAGCACCGGTTCCGCAGGAAGGTCTCCTGGGGCGTCTCGGTCGAGGGTGAGAGGGTGATGTTCACCACACTGTCGGTCCCCGTCATGACGCGGCTGCGCCAGTCGGAGCGCCGGGTGCTGGACACCCTCGTGGCCGCCGGCGTGGCGCGCAGCCGCAGCGACGCGCTCGCCTGGTGCGTGCGCCTGGTGGGCCGACACGCCGACACCTGGCTGGCCGACCTGAGGGACGCGCTCCAGCACGTCGACCGGGTGCGGGCGGCGGGCCCCGACGTGACTTCCTGAGGCGGGCCAGGGAAAAGAGGTCCGGAAGTGGTCTGAACCTTTCGGCGCATTGGTTTAGACCTCCTTCAATGGCCTATACCAATTTCTGGTGCGGTTTATTTAAACCCGCTTCTTTCGGGTAGGTGAAAGCAGTCATCGCGGCCCCTGCCAGCCCATACGTCGGACGGTGGGATCGGGGACGGGGTCGCCGGGGCGCGAGCCGGGGCTAATTCACTGGTCTACGCCAATTGGATTACGCCCGGTTTCTTGTCGATGATGATTCCGCCTGAGAAGCGTGAGGAGCCGCCACAGTGACCGCAACCGTTGACGTATCCGTCACCAGCCCGACCACCCACAAGGAACTGATCGCCTGGGTCAACGAGATCGCCGAGCTCACCCGTCCGGACCGGATCGAGTGGTGCGACGGCTCGGAGGCCGAGTGGACGCGCCTGACGAACCTGCTGGTCGAGCAGGGCACGTTCAAGCGGCTGGCCAAGCGGCAGAACAGCTTCTACGCCGCCTCCGACCCGAGCGACGTCGCCCGCGTCGAGGACCGCACCTACATCTGCTCCGAGAAGGAGGAGGACGCCGGGCCGACCAACAACTGGATCGCTCCGGCCGAGATGCGCGCGACCTTCGGCGAGCTCTTCGCCGGCTGCATGCGCGGGCGCACGATGTACGTGGTCCCCTTCTGCATGGGCCCGCTCGGCGGCGAGATCTCCCAGCTGGGCGTCGAGATCACCGACTCGCCCTACGTGGCGGTCTCGATGCGGATCATGACCAGGATGGGCGAGCCGCCCTGCGCCTCATCGAGGAGCGGGGTGACTTCGTCAAGGCCGTGCACTCGGTCGGCGCCCCCCTGGAGCCCGGCCAGGCCGACGTGCCGTGGCCGTGCAGCTCCACCAAGTACATCAGCCACTTCCCCGAGACCCGCGAGATCTGGTCCTACGGCTCGGGCTACGGCGGCAACGCCCTGCTGGGCAAGAAGTGCTACGCGCTGCGCATCGCCAGCACCATGGCCCGCGACGAGGGCTGGCTGGCCGAGCACATGCTCATCCTCAAGCTCACCCCGCCGAGCGGGGAGACCCGCTACATCGCGGCGGCCTTCCCGTCCGCGTGCGGCAAGACCAACCTCGCCATGCTCCAGCCGACGATCCCGGGCTGGAAGGTCGAGACGATCGGCGACGACATCGCCTGGATGCGCTTCGGCGACGACGGCCGGCTGTACGCGATCAACCCGGAGGCGGGCTTCTTCGGCGTCGCGCCCGGCACCGGCGAATCCACCAACGCCAACGCGATCAAGGCGCTCTGGGGCAACAGCATCTTCACCAACGTCGCCCTCACCGACGACGGCGACGTGTGGTGGGAGGGCCTGACCGACGAGCCCCCGGCGCACCTGACCGACTGGAAGGGCCGCGACTGGACCCCGGACGCCGACGAGCCCGCCGCCCACCCGAACGCCCGCTTCACGGTGCCGGCGGGCCAGTGCCCGACCATCGCCCCCGAGTGGCAGGACCCGAAGGGCGTGCCGATCTCGGCGATCCTGTTCGGCGGCCGCCGCGCCACCGCGGTCCCGCTGGTCACCGAGGCGCGCGGCTGGAACCACGGCGTCTTCATCGGGGCGAACATCGCCTCCGAGAAGACCGCCGCCGCCGAGGGCAAGGTCGGCGAACTGCGCCGCGACCCCTTCGCGATGCTGCCGTTCTGCGGCTACAACATGGGCGACTACTTCGCCCACTGGGTCAGGATCGGCGAGCGCGAGGGCGCGCGGTTGCCGCGCGTCTACTACGTGAACTGGTTCCGCAAGAACGCCGAGGGCACGTTCATCTGGCCCGGCTTCGGCGAGAACAGCCGCGTGCTCAAGTGGATCGTGGACCGGCTCAACGGCCGGGCCGAGGCGGTCGAGACGCCCATCGGCCTGCTCCCGGCCGAGCTGGACACCGAGGGCCTCGACCTGTCGGAGGAGGACCTGGCGACCCTGCTCACCGTGGACCGGGAGGTCTGGCGGGAGGAGGCGAAGCTGATCCCGTCCTTCTTCGAGACCTTCGGCGACCACCTTCCCAAGGAGCTCTGGGACGAGTACAACACCCTGGTCGAGCGCCTGGGCTGACCCCGGACCGGGACGCCCGCCCGGACCCGCCCGGCAGGGCGGGCCCGGGCGTCTGAATTGAGACCTTCAGGCTGAAACTTCCACGGGACTCCGGGCGTCTACCTGACAAACGGGGCCGACGCCCCTTCCCCCAGGAGGCGGACGTGGAAGTCGTACTGTTCGTCATCGCGGTCGTCCTGCTCGGGGCCGTGGTCATCTCGTCGACGGTCCTGAGCGGGCAGCAGCGCGAGGTCCGCGAGGCCGCCGCGTATCACAAGGGGCGGCCGATCAGTCCCTACCACCTGGCCTACCTGGCCGGGGGGCCGCGCCGTACGGTCAACACCGCGCTGGCCATGCTGGCCAGGGGCGGCGGCATCCGGGTCGCGCGCGGCGGGCAGCTCAGCCTGGTGTCCGGGGCCCGCCGTCCCCGGACGGGATCGAGCAGGCCGTCCTGTCGGCCCTCGCCGCCCGCTCCGGCACCTGCCCGGCCGGGGAGCTGCGCCGTACGGTGGCCGAGGGGCCGGCCATGGCGGCCCTGCGCGGCGACCTGGAGGGCATGGGCCTGCTGGTGCGCGGCGGCGCGCTGGACGGGGCGGGCAGGTCGCTGCGGCGGCTCCTGACCGCCTCGCTGCTCGCGGTGTTCTTCACCGTCGCCGCCGTCGTGCTGCTCGCCGTCCTGGACGTCTCGGGAGGCGGCCTGGGCATCGGCGCGGTGCTGATCGGCTTCGCGGCGGCGCTGATCGGCCTGATCACCTACGGCACGCAGCGCAAGGCGCTGCGCAACGTGCTCACCCGGGCCGGGCGCGACGTGCTCGACTCCGCCCGCCGGGTGCACATCCGGGGGTCCCGCCACGACACGAGCGGTGACCTGGCCTTCGCGGTCGGCGCCCCGGTCGCCCTGTACGGCCTGAGCGAGTCCGGTGACCCCACGCTGGAGAAGGAGCTGAAGCAGTCCGACGGCGGCGGCGCGTACGTGGGCGGCGCGTGCGGCGGCGGTTCGGGCGGCTCGGGCGACGCCACCTACGGCGGCGGGGACTTCGGCTCCGGCGGCTACGGCGGCGGTGACTTCGGTTCGGGGGGTTCCGGCGGCGA
>NZ_CDRNDK010000343.1:0-6908 GCF_977012225.1 Planomonospora algeriensis
CCGGCCGCGGCGGCCGGCGGGCCGCCCGGCGCCACCACCGGGAAGGAGGGGCCGAGGCCGGGACCCGCCTCCCGCAGTCCCCGCTCCCTGCAGCCCGCGACCGCCAGCAGGAGTCCGAGCACCACCGCCCAGGCCGGCACGGCCGAACGACTCTGCGCACCCGTCGGCAGTGTCACGTCTTTCCCGTTCCCGCCATATACGATCTTGCTGACTCCGGCTACATACCCGGAGCGGCGGACCGCGCCCGCCAAGCGGGATCAAAATCCGGACGGCCTTTCCCCATGCGGCCGGTCCGGGCGCCCCCGCGCCAGGCCGCCCGGTCCTCCGCTGGCGGGAGCCCCCCTCCCCGCACAGGCACGCGTCACGGGTACGCGTCCCGGCCGCCCGCCCCGGCGCCCGTCACAGGTGCGCGGCGGCCATGGCTGCGCCGACGATGCCCGCCTCGTTGCGCAGCGCCGCCGGGACCACCCGGGTCCGCACGCTCACCTTCGGCAGGAACTTCTCGGACTTCTTGCTGACCCCGCCGCCGATGACGATCAGCGAGGGGGAGAACAGCATCTCGACGTGGCGGAGGTACTCCTCCACCCGCTCGGCCCACTGGTCCCAGCTCAGGTCGTGCCGCTCCCGGGCGCCGTCGGAGGCCCTCCGCTCGGCGTCCTTGCCGCGGATCTCCAGGTGGCCCAGCTCGGTGTTGGGCACCAGGCGGCCGTCGACGAACAGGGCGCTGCCGATCCCGGTCCCGAAGGTCAGCATCAGCACGACCCCCGGCTCGCCCTTGGCCGCGCCCATCTCCACCTCGGCGAACCCGGCCGCGTCGGCGTCGTTGAGCACCGTCACCGGCCGCCCGGCCGCCGCCGAGAACAGCCCGCACGCGTCCGCCCCGATCCACCGGGGGTCCACGTTGGCGGCCGTCATGGTGGTCCCGTTCAGCACCACGCCGGGGAAGGTGACCCCGATCGGCCCGGTCCAGTCGAAGTGCCGGACGATCCGCCCGACCACCTCGGTGACCTCCTCGGGCCCGGCGGGGTCGGGGGTGGGGATCCGCAGCCGCTCCTCGGTCAGCTCCCCCTTCTCCAGGTCCACCGGGGCGCCCTTGATCCCCGACCCGCCGATGTCGATTCCCAGTGCTCGCATGGCATCCTCCTCGGTGCGCCCCCTACCCGTGACCGGGGGCGGCAAAATCCTCGCGGCGGCCGGGCCTCCCGGCGTTCCTCAGGCGAGCTGCGCGCCCTGGAGCCCGGCGTAGACGCCGCGCAGCCGCATCAGCTCCCGGTGGGTGCCGACCTCCTCGATGCGCCCGTCGCGCATCACCACGATGCGGTCGGCGCCCCTGACCGTCGAGAGGCGGTGGGCGACGACGAACACCGTACGGCCGGCGACCAGGCGGGCCAGCGCCTCCTGCACGAGCGCCTCGGAGCGGGTGTCCAGGGCCGAGGTCGCCTCGTCCAGGATCAGCACGCGCGGGTCCCGGATGAGCGCGCGGGCGATGGCCAGGCGCTGCTTCTGGCCGCCCGACAGGCGGGCGCCGCGCTCCCCCACCACCGTGTCGAGCCCGCCGGGCAGCCGGTCGATGAACTCCAGGGCGTTGGCGTCCCGCAGCGCCTGCCGTACCCGCTCCTCGGAGACGCCGGACAGGCCGTAGGTGACGTTCTCCCGGATGCTGCCCTCGAACAGGATGGACTCCTGCGGCACGACCGACAGGAACCTGCGGTAGCTGCGCAGGTCGATCTCCTCCATGTCCCGGCCGTCGAGCAGGATCCGCCCGGAGGTGGGCCGCAGGTAACCGATGACGAGGCTGAGCACGGTGGACTTGCCCGCCCCGGACGGCCCGACCAGCGCGATCGTCTCACCGGGGACGACCTTCAGCGTGAAGCCGTCGACGGCCGGCGCCTCGGCGGCCCCGTCCGGCCCGTCTCCGTCGCCGCGCCCGCCGTAGGCGAAGCCGACGTCGCGGAACTCCACCTCGCCGCGGACGGAGTCCACCGCGGCCTTGCCGGAGTTGTGCTCCAGGTCGGGCGCCTGGAGCACCTCGCCCACCGAGCGCACGGACGCCAGGCCCTTGCTGATCACCGGGGTCAGGCTGAGCAGCGCGGTGACCGCCGAGGTCAGGGTGGCGAAGAAGGTGCTCAGCATGAACACGTCCCCCGCCGTGATCGGGATGACCCCGTAGTAGGCGACCAGCGCGGACCCCGCCAGCACGGCGGCGCCGAGCGCGTTGAGCAGGATCCAGGCCAGCGCGCCGAAGCTGCCGTTGAGCAGGTCGAGCCGGAGCCCCTTGCGCAGCACCCTGGTCAGGGTGCCGTCGACCCGGTGCAGGGCGTCCTGCTCCAGTCCGTGCGCGCGGGTGATCGGGATCAGCGTGGTCATCTCGCCGACCCGGGCCGACAGCTTCTCGACCTCGCGCCGGAAGCTCTCGTTGTCGTCGCGCAGCCGGGTGCGGAGCTTCATGACCAGGAACGCGGCGGCGGGCACGACCAGCAGGAAGACCGGGAGCGCGGCGGGCACCTGGAAGGCGATCACCACCAGGCCGCCGGCCAGCATGGTCAGCGCCGACAGCCCCATGTCGCTCGCCTGCTGGGCGGCCTGCTCGATGCTCTCGACGTCCCGGATGACCTTGGTCTGCAGCACGGCGGCGCTGACCCGGGAGTGGTAGCCGATGGACAGCTGCTGCATCCGGCGGCAGAGCGCCGAGCGCAGGTCCGTGCCCACCCGCCGGATCGCACCGTGCAGGCAGCGCACGTAGAGCAGGTGCAGGGGGTAGTTCAGCAGCAGCAGGGCCAGCAGCACCGCCGTGTTGGCCCACAGCTGGGCGATCGGACGCTGGTAGACCACCACGTTCACGATGTTCGCGGTGATCAGCGGCAGGATCCAGGTCGGGCTGTGCTTGACCAGGAAGGCGAGGACCGCGACGACCAGCTTGCGGCGGTCCTCCTTGAAGAGGTAGGCGAGTGTGCGGATGGGGTGTTCGCCCCGGTAGCGATGATCGAGAGCACCGACCACAAATCCCCCAAACAAGGATAGATCTCTGGCCTCATCCTCTCCTGCCCCGATTCCGTCCGGCGGTCCGCCCCCTCCCACCCCTCCCGTTCTCCTCCCGTTCTCCTCCCGTCCCGGTCCCGCTCTCGGCCCCGCTCCCGGCTCGTTCCCGGTCCGGTCCCGGTCCGGTCCCCGCTCGCGCTCAGACGGCGTACGGCCGGGCCGCCCGTGCCTCCCGCAGGGCCGTCCCCCACCAGATGAGCTGGTCGAGCAGGACCTTGGCGGCGCCGTCGACCCCCTCCCGGTCGAGCGGGCGGCCCTCCTCGTCGAACCGGGTCTCCACCCGGTGGAAGCTCACCGTGTCGCGCAGGGTCACCACATGGAGCTCGGCCAGGACCAGGCGGAGCTGCTCCACCGCGCGCAGGCCCCCGGACTGCCCGCCGTAGGAGACGAACGCGGCCGGCTTGGCGGCCCACTCCCGGCGGACCGCGTCGATCGCCACTTTCAGGACGGCCGGGTAGGCGTGGTTGTACTCCGGGGTGATCATCACGAAGCCGTCGGCCGCGCCGATCCTGGCGGCGAGGGCGCGGGTGGCCGCGTCGTTCCCGGTCTCCGGGGACACGGGATGGAACGGCGGCAGCGGGACGCGGTTCAGGTCGACGACGTCCAGCCGGAGATCGGCGCGCCGTCCCGCCTGCCCGAGGAACCACCGGGTCACGTTCGCGCCGGAGCGGCCTTCCGGACTGGTGGCGGTGATCACTGCGACATCGAGCATGGCGGTCTCCTGGCTGTACGGCGTTCCGCCCGCAAGGATGCAACCTCAAGCAACCTTGAGGTCAACCCGGCCCCACTCCGCGGAACGCCACCGGCCCGCGGCGGCCCCTCACCGGGCCTCGGCGACCTTCCCGGAGTCGACGTGGAGGTGGCGGGTGGTGTGCACGGCCTCCAGCATCCGGCGGTCGTGGGTGACCAGCAGGAGCGTGCCGGGGTAGGAGGCCAGCGCCGACTCCAGCTGCTCGATGGCGGGCAGATCCAGGTGGTTGGTCGGCTCGTCGAGGACGAGCAGGTTCACCCCCCGGGCCTGGAGCAGCGCGAGCGCGGCCCGGGTCCGCTCCCCCGGCGACAGCGTGGCGGCCGGGCGGAGCACGTGGTCGGCGCGCAGGCCGTACTTGGCGAGCAGCGTCCGCGCCTCGGCTGGCGCCATGTTCCCCGAGGCGTCCCCGGCGGCCGCACCGAAGGCGTCCAGCAGCGGCTCGTCCCCGAGGAAGAGCCCGCGCGCCTGGTCCACCTCGCCGACGACCACGCCGGGGCCGAGGGAGGAGTGGCCCTCGGCCAGGGTGAGGCGGCCGAGCAGCGCGGCGAGCAGCGTGGACTTGCCCGACCCGTTGACGCCGGTGATCGCCACCCGTTCGGCCCAGCCGATCTGCAGGTCCACCGGGCCGAGGGTGAACGCGCCGCGCCGCACGACGGCTCCGCGCAGGGTCGCGACGACCGCTCCCGCCCGGGGCGCCACGGCGATCTCCATCCGCAGCTCCCACTCCTTGCGGGGCTCCTCGACCACCTCCAGCCGCTCGATCAGCCGCTCGGTCTGGCGGGCCTTGGCGGCCTGCTTCTCGGTCGTCTCGACGCGGGCGTTGCGGCCGATCTTGTCGTTGTCGCTCATCTTGCGCCGCGCGTTCTTGACGCCCTTCTCCATCCAGTTGCGCTGGGTCAGGGCGCGGGCCTTCAGCTCGGAGACGGTATCGGCGTACTCCTCGTACTGCTCGCGGGCGTGCCGGCGGGCGACCTCGCGCTCGGCGAGGTAGGCCTCGTAGCCGCCGCCGTAGGCGCGCACCCGCCGCTGGGCCAGATCGAGCTCGACGATGCGGTTCGCGGTCCTGGCCAGGAACTCACGGTCGTGGCTGACCAGCACCGTCCCGGCCCGCAGCCCGGTGACGAAGCGCTCCAGCCGCTCCAGGCCGTCCAGGTCGAGGTCGTTCGTGGGCTCGTCGAGCAGGAAGACGTCGTAGCGGCTGAGCAGCAGGGAGGCCATGCCCGCGCGGGCTGCCTGCCCGCCCGACAGCGCCGTCATCGGATGGCCGAGTTCCACCGCGAGTCCCAGCTCGGCCACGACCGCCTCGGCCCGCTCCTCCAGGTCCGCGCCGCCCAGGGCCAGCCACCGCTCCAGGGCCGCGGCGTACTCGTCGTCGGCGCCGGGGCGGCTCTCGACCAGGCCCTCGGTGGCGGTGTCCAGCGCGCGCTGGGCGTCGGCCACCCCGGTCCGCCTGGCCAGGAAGGCCGCTACCGTCTCGCCCTCCCGGCGCTCGCGCTCCTGCGGCAGGTAGCCGACCGTGGCCGTGGGCGGGCTGAGCCGTACCGAGCCCTCCTCGGGCGGGAGCAGGCCCGCCAGGATGCGCATCAGGGTGGACTTGCCGGCGCCGTTCGCCCCGACCAGCCCGACGACGTCGCCGGGGGCGACGACCAGGTCGAGGCCGGAGAAGAGGGCGCGGTCGCCGTGCCCGGCGGCGAGGTCCTTGACGACGATGGTGGCGCTCATGGGGGAACGCTATCCGCCTCCCGCGCGGACGCCGAACGGTCCTCCCGGCGAACCCCGAACCGTATTCCCGGCAAATCAGACAGTTTACGAATTTTTTCCGCCAAGTCCCCCGCCGCCACATGATGTGATCGACCTGCGGACGCGCGGCCCGATCGTGACCTAAAAGAAACGTGGCCTCCGTTTGGCGGGGACTTTGAACCACCGGCCCCGGCGCAACCGTGTGTTAACCGGGTGGAGGCGGTAACCCGAGCACCGCCTCCGAAGCAACGGGGAAAGGAACCGAATGTTCAAGAAGATCGCTGCGGGCGCCCTCGCCACGGCCGCAGGCGCCTCGCTCGTCGTCACCATGGGTGCCGGTGCGGCCTCCGCCACGGCGGCCGACCTCAGTGTGAACATCACCGAGGTCAGCCCGAACCCCGTCGTGGTCCGGGGCGACCGGGACGCGACGGTCACCATCGAGATCCGCACCACCGAGGCGGAGAAGGTTGAGCTCCGGCTCCGGCCGGACACCGACGCCCCCCACACCCTCAAGGCGAAGGAGCCCAGGCTCGTCCGCGAGGGTGAGCTGTGGCGCTTCGTCACCACCTTCGACGAGTCCGACTACCGCGGCCGCTGGGTCGCGGTCGCCGACGCCTACGCCAAGGACGGCAAGAAGCTGACCGACACGGCCGGCTTCACCGTCAAGTACGTGGAGCGCTGGCGGAAGGCCGACACCCGCGTGGCCGGTTTCGACGCCGGTCCCGAGCCGGTCCGCAAGGGCCGCTCGGTCTACTTCACCGGCCGCCTGCAGGCCCGTGACGGCTGGAAGTGGCGCGGCGTGCGCGGCGAGGAGGTGGAGATCTACTTCCGCGCCGACGGCTCCGGTGCCTGGAAGTACGTGGCCTCCGCCGACACCCGGTGGGACGGCAGGTTCAGCGCCAAGACCCGCGCGGTCAGGAGCGGTGAGTTCCGGGCCGTCTTCGACGGCGACCGCAGGCTGGACGACAGCTCCAGCCGCCCCGACTGGGTCAAGGTCAAGGGCTGGGGATACCGCCGGTAGGTGACACGGACCGGCGCCGGTGACCGGTTCCGGTGAAAGGGACCGGTGATCGGATGGATTCCCGTGGAAGAAGCCGGTGACCGGTTCCGGTGAACCGTGAGAGGGCTCGGGGCGACCCGGGCCCTCTCCGCGTTCCCCGGGCCCTCTTCCCGTTCCCCTGTCCTCTCCGCGCCCCCGGCGTTCCCCGGTCCGGCCCCCGGCTGTCCCGGTTGACGCCCTCCCCCGCGGGCAGGGAGCGGGCACACGCCGCAGAGGGGAGAGCGACAGATGGCGACCGGTGACTTCGTGGCCGTAGACGCCGAATCGCCCTGGCGGCGATTCGCCTTTCCCTGCCCCGCTACGCGGGAGCTTCGTTTC
>NZ_CDRNDK010000344.1:0-6886 GCF_977012225.1 Planomonospora algeriensis
GCGCGTACGGCTCGCGGGCGGCACGTTCGAGGCGGCCCGCACGCGGGCGGTTTCCGGGTCGCCGCGCGGTTCCCCGAGGAGGACGCCGCCGCGGCGCGCCCGGCGGAGGGGAGTGCGGGGACGGACCTCCGCGAAGCGGATCCCGGCGAGGAGAACGCCCGTGAGGAGAACGGAGCACGATGATCAAGGTGCTGCTGGCCGACGACGAGGCCATGATCCGGGCAGGGGTGCGGGCCATCCTGGCCGCCGCCCCGGAGATCGAGGTGGTCGCCGAGGCGGGCGACGGGAGGGAGGCGGTCGACCTGGTGCTCGCGCACCGCCCCGACGTCGCCCTGCTCGACATCCGGATGCCCCGCCTGGACGGGCTGGCCGCCGCCGCGGAGCTGCGCCGGGTCGCGCCGGAGACGGCCGTGCTGATGCTGACCACGTTCGGCGAGGACGAGTACATCGCCCGGGCGCTGAGTGAGGGCGCCGCGGGCTTCCTGCTCAAGGCGGGGGACCCGCGCGAGCTGCTGGCCGGGATCCGCGCCGCCGCGGAGGGCGCGGCCTACCTCTCTCCGCGGATCGCCCGCCGGGTCATCGCCGAGCTCACCGGCGGCCGGCTGACCCGGGCGGCGGCGGCCCGCGACCAGATCGCCGGGCTCACACCCCGTGAACGGGAGGTGCTGACCCTGCTCGGGGCGGGCCTGTCCAACGCGCAGATCGCCCGCCGCCTCCACCTGGTGGAGGGGACCGTGAAGGCCCACGTGAGCGCGATCCTCACCCGGCTGGGCGCCCGCAACCGGGTGCAGGCGGCGATCCGGGCCTACGAGGCGGGGCTGCTCGACCCGGAGGCGGCCGGCTGACCGGACGGGCCGGGTGCTCAGGCGGAGGGGGCCGGATCCTGCTGGAGCCGGTGCAGCACCCGGCGGAAGGCGTAGACGGAGACGACCGCGGCCAGGCCCGTGATCAAGGCGACCGCCGTGGTGCGGATCAGCAGGTAGGGGCCGACCAGCAGCTGGCTGCCGACCGACTGCTGGATCAGCAGCCAGATGCTCACCGTGGAGTTGGCCAGCAGGACGAAGGCCCACAGCAGGGTGATCCGGGCGAAGAACCGGCGGACCCGCTCGTGCTTCAGCACCACCGCGGGCAGATGGACGTAGTCGAGTGTGAGCTTCTGCACCAGCGGCCGGCGGAGCCGCACCGAGGCGAGGAAGACCATGCTGAGACAGATCGTGCCCAGCTCGGGCTGGAGGAAGTAGAACTGCGCCCCGCCGAACCAGAGGCTGACCAGCACGCGCAGGGTGATCGCCAGGGCGGCTAGGTACATCGTCGCGGGCACCGGGGCCCGCCGGACCAGCCGCCAGCCCACTCCCGCGTACACCCAGGTCATCGCCGCGGCCATCCCGCCGACCTCGCCGAGCAGGGCGAAAGCGGTGTAGAAGACGGCCAGGGGGGCGACGACGCCTTCCAGCAGGCGCGGCACCGCCTGCCGCAGGAGCGCGGTGAGGCGGGGCAGGGTGACGGGCGGGTGGTTCATCACGCTCCACTGGACGGAGGAATGACGACGCTGGGGGACCGGCGTCTACCCCGGCAGACGATTGCCAGACATGCCGGGAATGTCGCATGGGCTTACGGGAGGGTCACTCCCTTGTGGATCGGCGACTCACGCTACCTGACCGCTGAGAGTGCAAAGGAGGCAATGGGCCAACCATGCCCGATGGGTGACGGTTTCGGGACGGATGCTTTCCGCAAGGCGGCCCGGCACCGGCTCGGCACCGGCCCGGCGCCTGCCGGGGACTGCCGGACGGCGCCCGCGGGCGGTCCTCAGGACGCGGTGCGGGTCAGCCGAGCGACGCGGTGGCCAGCCTCGCACCGAAGCCGACGAACAGGACGCCCGCGGCGGCGGTGAGGATCGCGGCCAGCCGGCGGCGCCGGCGGAACTGCGTGGCGAGGTAGGTGCCGCCGAAGATCAGCGCGGTCAGGTACAGCATGCTGAAGACCTGCAGGATGGCGCCGAGGAGCAGGAACGACAGGGCGGGACTGGAGTAGGCGGGGTCCACGAACTGGATGAAGAAGGAGATGAAGAAGAGGATCGCCTTGGGGTTCAGCAGGCTGACGACGAGCGCCCGGCGGAACGGGTCGGCCTCCCGGCCCGCCTCGGCCACCGCCTGCGCGGTCTCCTCGGCCCGCACGTCCTCCGGGGCCCGCCGCGACCGCCACGCCCCGCGCAGCATCTGCAGGCCCATCCACGCCAGGTAGGCCGCTCCCGCGTACTTGACGACGGCGAACAGCAGCGGCGTGGTCGTCAGCACCGAGGCGGCCCCGGCCGCGGCGAGGGCCATCAGGACCGTGTCGCCCACGAACACCCCGGCCGCGCCCCGGTAACCCTGCGCCACCCCGTGCCGGGCGGCGGTGGCCAGCACGTACAGGGAGTTGGGGCCGGGCAGCAGGATGATGAAGAACGCACCGGCGACGTAGGTCCAGAGGTCGGTGATGCCGAAGAACATGTGGTGCTCCAGGGGCGAAGCGGAAGGCATCATCACCGTACTCCCAGCTGGGTGCTTACCGGTCCGGAGGGCCGGGCGGCCCCGCCTCCGAGGCCCGGACGGCGGCGTTTGGAACGCGCCTCGCTGGGGCGTTGAAAGCCGCGCCCTTTGGGTCTTGTGGAGGTCTGCTGTCAAGGCTACGATCGCCACAACTCTTAGGAAACTTTCCTAAAAGAAGAACCGAATGGGAGTGACCGTGACCCGTTCGCACCCCCCGTAACCCCGAAGACCTGCGGTGATACGGCGCCGGGAGCCGCCGTCCCCCGGCGCCCGGAAAGCCGTATCCCCCATCCGCCCGGTGCGACCGCAGCGGACCCGGTCGCGACGCGTCCTGTCGCCTTACTCATCCTGACAAGTGTGGAAAACCTCCGGACGCCGACGCCGACGCCGACGCCGACGCCGACGCCGACGCCGACCCGGTCGGCCGACCCGGACCGGACCGTCCCGCCCGGACCGCCCCGCCCGTCACCCGGACCACGGCTCGCACCCGCCCTCCTACATCCGCGGAGGCGAGCCCTCCCCGCCGTACGGCCCGCGCCCCGCCCCTCCCCGACCCCCGACCGGGGGATTCCCGGCGGGCGCAAGCCGTACGGCCACCCCCCACCGAACCATCGAGGTCATCGAGGTCAACGTGAGATTGCGCGTCATCACCCGATCCGCCGCCGCGCTGGCGGCGCTCCTGCTGGGCGCGGTGGTCGCGCCACCGGCCCAGGCCGCCCCGGCCGCCGCCGCGGTCACCGGATCGGTCACCGCCTCGGTCACCGCGGCCGGCTCGGTCACCGCCGCGTTCGCGAAGACCGCCGACTGGGGCTCCGGCTTCGAGGGCAGGTACACGGTCAAGAACGGGACCGCCTCCCCGATCAGTTCCTGGAAGGTCGAGTTCGACCTCCCCGCCGGAGCGGGCGTCAGCTCCTTCTGGGACGCGACCCTGACCCGCAGCGGGCAGCACCTCACCTTCGCCAACGTCGGCTGGAACGGCGCCCTCGCCCCCGGCGCCACGGTGAGCTTCGGCTTCATCGGCTCACCCGGCGGAGCGGCCGCCGCACCGGCGAACTGCAAGGTCAACGGCGCCGACTGCGGCGGAGACGACGGCGGGCCGACCGACCCCGACCTGCCCGGCGCGCCCGGAACGCCGAGCGCGACCGGCGGGGACAAGAGCATCACCCTCAGCTGGGGCGCCGCGAGCGGGACCGTCACCGGCTACCGCGTCTACGAGGGCACCGCCCTGAAGGCCACCGTCACCGGGACCGGCACCACCCTCACCGGCCTCGGCGACTGCGAGACGCACACCTACACGGTCAAGGCGTACAACGCCGAAGGCGAGTCCGCCGGCGCCGAGGCCACCGCCACCACCACCGGCTGCACCACCGGCCCGCTGCCGAAGCACTTCCTCACCGGCTACTGGCACAACTTCGACAACGCCGCCGTCGAACTCAGGCTCTCGGCCGTGCCCGCCGCCTATGACCTGGTCGCGGTCTCCTTCGGCGAGGCCACGAGCACCCCCGGCGAGGTCGTCTTCGGCGTGGACCCGGGCCTGTCGGCCTCCCTCGGCGGCTACACCGACGCCCAGTTCAAGGCCGACGTCAAGACCCTCCAGTCGCGCGGCCAGAAGGTCATCCTCTCCGTCGGCGGAGAGAAGGGCCGGGTCCAGGTGGCGAGCGCCGCCGCCGCGGCGGAGTTCGCCGACAGCGTCCACGGCCTGATCCAGCGGTACGGCTTCGACGGCGTGGACATCGACCTGGAGAACGGCCTCAACGCCACCTACATGGCGCAGGCGCTCCGGCAGCTGCACGCCCGGACCGGCACCGGCCTGATCATCACCATGGCCCCGCAGACCATCGACATGCAGTCCACCGGCGCGGAGTACTTCAAGCTCGCGCTGAGCATCAAGGACATCCTCACCGTCGTCCACACCCAGTACTACAACTCCGGCTCGATGCTCGGCTGCGACCGGATGGCCGCCTACTCCCAGGGCACGGTCGACTTCCTGACCGCCCTGGCCTGCATCCAGCTGGAGAACGGCCTGCGCCCCGACCAGGTGGCGCTCGGCCTGCCCTCCGGGCCCGGCGCGGCCGGCGGCGGGATCGTCGCCCCCGCCGTGGTGAACCAGGCGCTGACCTGCCTGGCCACCCGGACGAACTGCGGCCGCTTCACGCCGCCGCGCGCCTACCCCGGCATCCGCGGGGCGATGACCTGGTCGATCAACTGGGACGCCTCCAACGGCTGGAACTTCTCCAAGACCGTCAAGCCGCACCTCGCGACTCTCCCCTAGGAAGGCCCATGAGACTACGACGCACCTCCCTGGCCCTGCTCGCCGCCGTGGCGACGGCCTCCGCCGGGCTCACCGCCGGCGCCGTCACCGCGCACGCCGCCCCGGCGGCCGTCCCCCTCGCGAGCACCGTGTCCGCCGCCGCCCAGTGGCAGGCGTGGACGGCCTACGCCACCGGCGCCCGGGTGACCTACAACGGCGCCGACTACGAGGCCATCCAGGGCCACACCTCCCAGCCCGGCTGGGAGCCGCCGAACGTCCCCGCCCTGTGGAAACGCGTCACCGGCGGCGGCGACCCGCAGCCCGGCGTGCCCGGGGCGCCCGGCAACCTCCGCTCGACCGGCAAGACCGGCGGTTCGATCTCCCTGGCGTGGAACGCCTCATCCGGCACCGTGTCCGGCTACCGCGTCTACGAGGGCGGCGCCCAGCGCGCCCAGACCGGCGGGACCAGCGCCACGATCTCCGGCCTGGGCGCCTGCACCACGCACACCTACACGGTCAAGGCGTACAACGCCCAGGGCGAGTCGGCCGCCGGCGCCAGGTCACCGTCACCACCGACGGCTGCGTCGACCCGCAGCCGGGCGGGAAGATGCCCGGCGCGCCGTACCTCTACATGGGCTGGGGCAACCCGCCCAGCCCCGCCACGGTCATGAACGCCACCGGCGTCAAGTCCTTCACCATGGCGTTCATCCTGTCCAGCGGGGGCTGCACCCCCGCCTGGGACGGCAACCGGCCGCTGACCGGCGGCGCCGACGCGCAGGCCATCTCGCAGATCAAGGCCGCGGGCGGCAGCGTGCAGATATCCTTCGGCGGCTGGCAGGGCAACAAGCTCGGCCCGAACTGCGCCACCCCGCAGGCCTTCGCCGGCGCCGTGCAGCAGGTCATCAACGCCGTCGGCCCGGCCGTCGTCGACTTCGACATCGAGAACACCGACGAGTTCGAGAACTACACCGTCCAGGACCGCATCCTCAACGGCCTGAAGATCGTCAAGCAGAACAACCCGAACGTCAAGGTCGTGGTGACCTTCGGCACCACCACCACCGGCCCGAACGCGCACGGCCTGCGCCTGATCAACCAGGCCAAGGCGCTGAACGTGCCGATCGACAACTACACGATCATGCCGTTCGACTTCGGCAGCTCCAACATCTACAACGACACGGTCAACGCCGCCGAGGGCCTGAAGAACGCGCTCAAGGCCGCCCACGGCTGGAACGACGCGCAGGCCTACGCCCGCATGGGCATCTCCGGCATGAACGGCCTGTCCGACCAGCAGGAGCTGACCACCCCCGCCACCTGGCAGCAGATCACCAACTGGGCCAGGTCCAAGGGCCTCACCCGGCTGGCCTACTGGTCGGTCAACCGCGACCGCGGCTGCCCCGGCGGCGGCGTGACCTCCAACTGCAGCGGCATCTCCCAGGCCGAATGGGAGTTCACCCGGATCACCGCAGGCTTCTAGACCGGACGCGGCCCGCGCCCCGCCACCCGGGGGCGCGGGCCCCGCCCACCGCCCTCCGACACCCCCCCACAGAGCCCCAAGAGGCAGATGATGAACCGACGATCGGCACGGACGCGGCGGCTGGCGGCGCCGCCGCCCTGGCGCTGGGCGGGACGGTGCTCGCCGCCTCGCCCGCGCACGCCGCCAACATCGCCGCCAACCCCGGCTTCGAGGACGGGCTGACCGGCTGGACCTGCTCGGCCGGCTCCGGTGCGGCGGCCGTCTCCGCGCCGGTGCACGGCGGGTCCAAGGCCCTGCAGGCGACCCCGGCCGGCTCCGACACCGCGCGCTGCTCGCAGACGGTCGCCGTGAAACCGAACACGTCGTACACGCTCTCGGCCTGGGTCCGCGGCGGCTACGTCTTCCTCGGCGCGAGCGGCACCGGAACGACGGACGTGAGCACGTGGACGTCCTCGCCGTCGGCCTACGCGCAGCTGACCCGGACGTTCACCACGGGCCCGTCGACCACGGCCGTGACGGTCCACGTCAACGGCTGGTACGGCCAGGGCGCCTACCAGGCCGACGACGTCGTCCTCGACGGTCCGCGCGGCGACGGCGGAGGGGAACCGACCCCCACGCCCACCCCCACGCCCA
>NZ_CDRNDK010000345.1:0-6863 GCF_977012225.1 Planomonospora algeriensis
GGTGAGCGGCTCTCCAGCCGGCGCGGCGGACGGCCAGGCAGGCCAGGGCGAGGACGAGCAGCGGCAGGCCGATGACGCGGGTGGCGGTGGCCGCGGCCAGGAGGGTCCCGGCGAGCAGGGCGGTCCGGACGGACGGGCGGCGGTTCCACAGCAGCAGGGTGAGGGCGAGCACGGCCAGGGACTGGAAGAGCGTGTCGGCCGTGACGAGGTGTTCGAGCTGGATCTGGTGGGCGTCGAGCAGGGCGGGGAGCGCGGCGAGCGTGGCGCCCCAGCCGGGGAGGCGGGCCAGGCGGCGCAGGAGGAGGTAGACGCAGCAGGCGGTGGCGAGGCCGAGCAGGTGCTGGGCGACGACCACGGCCTGCACGCTCTGCAGCGGGCTGAGCAGCCGCAGGAAGAGGGGGTAGCCGGAGGGCGGTGACTCGGGCCGGAGGGTGAGGGCCGCGTCGAGGTGGGTGAAGGAGTCGGGCCAGAACCACAGGGCGGGGCGGTAGCCGAGTACGGCGAGGGCCCGCAGGGCGCCGCCCGCCAGTAGCGCGGCCAGGAACAGCCAGTGGGTGCGGAGGAAGCGGCCCGCCGGTTGGGCTTCCGTCGTCACACGACCTCCTGACCTTCACGAACAGGTTGACCACGATAGTCCCAGGGTCGGGCGGTCTCGTACGCGATGACGAACTTCGCGGTGATCGAGGGGGGTTCGCCGCGTCCGTCCGGTCGTCCGCCTGGATGGTTCGCCGTGCCCGCCCCGGTGCCCGCCCGGTCGTCCGTCCGGGCGGGCATCCGCTGTCAGCACTCGATGACGTTGACGGCGAGGCCGCCCCGGCTGGTCTCCTTGTACTTGTCGAGCATGTCGCGGCCGGTGTCGCGCATGGTCTTGATGGCCTTGTCGAGGGCGACGAAGTGCCGGCCGTCGCCGCGCAGCGCGATGCGGGCGGCGGTGATGGCCTTGATGGAGGCGACGGCGTTGCGCTCGATGCACGGGATCTGGACCAGGCCGCCGACGGGGTCGCAGGTCAGGCCGAGGTTGTGCTCGATGCCGATCTCGGCGGCGTTCTCCACCTGCTCGGGGGTTCCGCCGAGCACCTCGGTGAGCCCGGCGGCGGCCATCGAGCAGGCGGAGCCGACCTCACCCTGGCAGCCGACCTCGGCGCCGGAGATGGAGGCGTTCTCCTTGAACAGCACGCCGATGGCTCCGGCGGTGAGCAGGAAGCGGACGACGCCGTCGTCGTCCGCGCCGCCCGGCCGGCCGTCCGCGCCGTCGGCTCTGCGGACGAAGCGGTCGTAGTAGGTGAGGACGGCGGGGATGATGCCGGCGGCGCCGTTGGTGGGGGCGGTGACGATGCGGCCGCCGGCGGCGTTCTCCTCGTTGACGGCGAGGGCGAACAGGGAGACCCAGTCCATCGTCTGGAGGGGGTCGCTGCCGGGGTCCTCGGCCTGCAGCTGCCGATGGAGCTGGTGGGCGCGCCTGCGGACCTTGAGGCCGCCGGGGAGCATGCCCTCCTTGGCGATGCCGCGCCGTACGCACTCGGACATGACGCGCCACAGGTCGAGCAGGCGGGCGCGGATCTCGTCCTCGGTGCGGCCGAAGGCCTTCTCGTTCTCCAGCATCAGGCCGGAGACGGACAGGCCGGTCTCGCGGCACCGGGCGAGCAGTTCGGCGGCGGTGGTGAAGGGGTGCGGCAGCTCGGTGTCGTCGGCCTTGATGCGGTCGGCGCCGGTGGCGTTCTCGTCGACGACGAAGCCGCCGCCGACGGAGTAGTAGACCTTCTCGCGCAGGGTCTCGCCGTGCTCGTCGAAGGCGGTGAAGCGCATGCCGTTGGGGTGGCCGGGCAGCGAGACCTTCCGTTCGAAGACGAGGTCCTCGCCGACGACGAAGGGGATCTCGCGGGAGCCGTACAGCCGCAGGGCGCCGGAGGACTTCATGGCGGCCAGCCGCTCGTCGACGGTGTCGACGTCGACGAGTTCGGGTTTCTCGCCGGACAGGCCGAGCAGGACGGCCTTGTCGCTGCCGTGGCCCTTGCCGGTCAGGCCGAGGGAGCCGTACAGCACGGCCTCGACGCGGGCGGTCTTGTCCAGCAGGCCGTCGTGGTCGAGGCCTCGGGCGAAGCGGTGGGCGGCGGCCATCGGTCCGCCGGTGTGGGAGCTGGAGGGGCCGATGCCGATTTTGAAGAGGTCGAAGACGCTGATCGCCATTGATCGGTCCTTGTCCTTACGCCGCCGGGACCGCGCGCGCCGGGTGGCGCGCGCGATCACGGCGCGGGAGAGAAGATTTCAGGATTCGCCGGAGGTGAGGGCGGTGTACTCCTCGGCGGAGAGCAGGTCGGCGGCGTCGCCTTCGAGGCGGACGCGGAACAGCCAGCCCTCGCCGTAGGGGTCGCCGTTGACCAGGGAGGGGTCGTCGACGACGGCGGCGTTGACCTCGACGACCTCGCCGCCGACGGGGGCGTAGATGTCGCTGACCGACTTGGTCGACTCGACCTCGCCGACCGCGTCGCCGGCCGCGACGGTCGCGCCGACCTCGGGGACCTGCACGTAGACCACGTCACCGAGGGCCTCGGCGGCGTAGGCGGTGATGCCCACGGTGAGGGTCAGGCCGTCGTCGACGCCCGCGACCCACTCGTGTTCCTTGGTGTAGTGCAGTTCGTCGGGAATGCTGCTCACTTGTTCCTCCTGTAGAAAGGCAGGTCGACGACCTCGACCGGCTCGTGGCGGCCCCGGATGTCCACCGCCAGCTCCTCCCCCGTCGCGGCGGTGTCCACGTAGGCCATGGCGATGGGCCTGCCGAGCGACTGCGAGGGGGCCCCGCTGGTGACCTCGCCGACGACCGTGCTGCCGCCGCTCGCCAGGACCACCGGGTAGCCGTGGCGGGGCACGCGGCGGCCGGCCGCGACCAGGCCCGTCAGGCGGCGGGCCGGGGGGACGTCCTTGAGGGGTTCGAGGGCCGCCCGGCCGACGAAGTCGCCCGGTTTGTCAAACTTCACCACACGGCCGAGGCGGCGTCGAACGGGGTGAGGGCGGTCGACAGCTCGTTGCCGTACAGCGGCATGCCCGCCTCCAGGCGGAGGGTGTCGCGGGCGGACAGGCCGGCCGGGAGCAGGCCGTGCGGCTCGCCCGCCTCGGTGAGCGCGGCCCACAGCGGCTCGGCGTCGTCGCCTGCGACGAACAGCTCGAAGCCGTCCTCGCCGGTGTAGCCGGTGCGGGCGATGAGCGCCTCGCGGCCGGCGACGGTGGCGGGCAGTCCGGCGTAGTACTTGAGGCCGCCGAGGTCGGCGTCGGTGAGCGCGGCCAGGATCTCCTGCGACCTGGGGCCCTGGACGGCGACGAGCGCGTACTGCTCGGAGCGGTCCTCGACGGCGGCGTCGAAGCCCTTGGCCCGTTCGGCGAGCCGGGCGGCGACCGCGGGGTAGTTGGAGGCGTTGGCGACGACCATGAACTCCTCGGGGGCGAGGCGGTAGACGATCAGGTCGTCCAGCACGCCGCCGCGGGAGTTGACGATCATGGTGTAGCGGGCGCGGCCGGGCTCCAGCACGGACAGGTGGCCGACGAGGGCGTAGTCGAGGGCCTGGCCGGCCTGCGGCCCGGTCACGAAGATCTCGCCCATGTGGGAGAGGTCGAACAGGCCCGCGGCCTGGCGGACCGCGTTGTGCTCGGCGGACTCGCTGCCGTAGCGGAGTGGCATGAGCCAGCCCGCGAAGTCGGTCAGGGTCGCGCCGAGAGACGTGTGGACGCCGCGCAGTGGCGTGGGTCGGGGCATGATCGCACCTCAGGCATGGGTCGGATGAGAGCATCCTCCCCCTCTGTCATGGATGCCTGAGAGTTTCGCCCGGTTTTTGCCGGACTTTCACCTTCGGCGAGACCTCGGGGGCCTGCTTTCCAGAGGGCACCTACCCGCACGGTCCTTTGCCTTGAGAGGTTCGCGGGGAGGGCTTGCTCCTTCAGGGGTCCTGGCCTGGATGTCAGGACGCTCTCCCGCACGGGGTTCACATCGGTGTCGCGGCCAGCCTAACGGCCCGGGACCGCCGAGCGAAATCCCCGGCGGGACCTCCGCGCCGCCGCCCCGGCGACCGCCGCGCCGCCGGGTCTCCCCTGACCCGCCGCCATCGCCGCCGCCGTGCCTTCCGGTCCCGGCCGTCTCCGCCGCCGTCGGGTCTCCCGGCCCTGGCCCGGCGGCGCGCTCAGCGGCGGGCGTGCCCGACGAGCGCCTCGAACAGGGCGGATTCGTCATCGGCCTCGGGATGCCACTGGACCGCCAGGGCGAAGGGGTGGTCCGCCAGCTCCACGGCCTCGACGGTGCCGTCCTGGCTCCGGGCGGTCACGGTCAGGCCGTCGCCCAGCCGGTCGGCGGCCTGGTGGTGGTAGTGGGCCACGTCGTCGCTCTCCGCGCCGAGGATCGCCGCGATCCGGCTGCCGGGGGAGAGCCGTACCGGCATGCGGCCGAAGGTCCCCGGCGCGGGGGCGTGCCCGGTGTGGCCGACCGCGTCGGGCAGGTGCTGGCAGAGGGTGCCGCCCAGGGCCGTGTTGAGGATCTGCAGGCCGCGGCAGACGCCCAGGAACGGCAGGCCGCGCTCCAGGGCCGCCCGGACCAGCCCCAGTTCGGCGTCGTCGCGGAAGTCCCGGACGTGGCTGGTGCGCTCGTGCGGGCGCTCGCCGTACCGGGCCGGGTCGACGTCGCCGCCGCCGGCCAGGACCAGCCCGTCCAGGCGGCCGAGCAGGCCGGCGGGGTCGCCCGCCGGGGGCAGGATCACCGGCTGGCCGCCCGCCCGGACCACGTGGTCGACGTAGCCGTACGGCAGGAGCGCCGCGGTCGTCTCCCAGACGGTGAAGCGGGCGGGTTCGACGTAGCAGGTGACGCCGATGACGGGGCGGGGCACGGCTACAGCGGGGTGACGTAGGCGCCGGAGATGCCGCCGTCGACCAGGAACTGCGAGGCGGTGACGAAGCTCGCGTCGTCGGAGGCCAGGAACGCCACCGCGGCGGCGATCTCGGTGGCCTCGGCGAACCGGCCGAGCGGGATGTGCACCAGGCGGCGCTGCGCCCGCTCCGGGTCCTTGGCGAACAGCTCCTGCAGCAGCGGGGTGTTCACCGGTCCCGGGCACAGCGCGTTGACCCGGATGCCCTCGCGGGCGAACTGCACGCCCAGCTCCCGCGACATCGCCAGCACGCCGCCCTTGGACGCGGTGTAGGAGATCTGACTGGTCGCCGAGCCCATCACCGCGACGAACGACGCGGTGTTGACGATGGAGCCCCCGCCGCGCCGCCGCATGTGCGGGATGACGTGCTTGCAGCACAGGTACACGCTGGTGAGGTTGACCTCCTGGACCCGGCGCCAGGCCTCCAGGCCGGTCTCCAGGATCGAGTCGTCGTCCGGCGGGGAGATGCCGGCGTTGTTGAAGGCGATGTCCACGCCGCCGTAGGCGTCGGCCGCCTCCTGGTACATCCGGACCACGTCGCCCTCGTCGGCGACGTCGGCGCGCACGAACAGGCCGCCCACCTCGGCGGCGGCCTTCGCGCCGGCGGTCTCGTCGACGTCGGCGCAGACCACCTTCGCGCCCTCCTGGGCGAACCGGCGCGCGGTGGCCAGCCCGATCCCGCTCCCCGCCCCGGTGATGACGGCCACCCGGTCCCGCAGGCGCTGCATCGGTCCTCCCTGCATCAATCCTCCGAAATGAAGACGTTCTTGGTCTCGGTGAACGCGGACAGGGCGTCCGCCCCCAGTTCGCGGCCGAGCCCGGACTGCTTGAACCCGCCGAACGGCGTCCAGTAGCGCACCGACGAGTGGGAGTTGACGGAGAGGTTGCCCGCCTCCACGGCACGGGCCGTGCGCAGCGCCCGCCCCACGTCGCGGGTCCAGATCGAGCCGCTGAGGCCGTACCGGGTGTCGTTGGCGATCCGTACGGCGTCGGCCTCGTCGTCGAACGGGACGACCGACACGACCGGACCGAAGATCTCCTCGGTGAACGCCGGGTCGGTGACCTCGGGCGTCAGGACCGTGGGCGGGAACCAGAAGCCGGGCCCGGACGGGCAGGAGCCCTGCAGGTAGGGGGTGCCGGTGACGAAGGAGGCGACCCTCTCCCGGTGGGCGGCGCTGATCAGCGGCCCCATCTCGGTGTCGGCGGCGCGCGGGTCGCCGACCTTCACCGCGAGCACCGCCTCCGACAGCAGGCCGAGGAACTCGTCGTGGACGGAGCGCTCCACCAGGATGCGGGAGCGCGCGCAGCAGTCCTGGCCGGCGTTGTCGAAGACCGCGTACGGCGCGGTGGCGGCGGCTCTGGCCAGGTCGGCGTCGGCGAAGACGATGTTGGCGCTCTTGCCGCCCAGCTCCAGGGTGAGCCGCTTGACCCGCCGGGCGCACACGGCGCCGATCTCCTTGCCGACCTCGGTCGAGCCGGTGAACACGATCTTCGCGACGTCCGGGTGCTCGACGAGCCGGGCGCCGGCCGTCTCCCCCTCGCCGGGCACGACCTGGAGCACGCCCTCGGGCAGGCCCGCCTCCAACGCCAGCTCGGCCAGGCGCAGCGCGGTCAGCGGCGTCTGCTCGGCGGGTTTGACGATCACCGTGTTGCCCGCCGCCAGCGCCGGGGCGGCCCCCCAGGTCATGACGACCATGGGGAAGTTCCACGGCACGATCACCCCGACGACGCCCAGCGGCTCGGCGAAGGTGACGTCCCAGCCGCCGGGCACCGGGATCTGCCGGCCGTGGTCGCGCTCGGGCGCGCCGGCGTAGAAGTCCAGCACGTCGCGGACGTTGCCCGCCTCCCAGCGGGCGTTGCCGGCGGTGTGCCCGGCGTTGGCGGTCTCCAGGGCGGCCAGCTCGGCGGCGTGGGAGTCGACCAGCGCCGCGAACCGGCGCAGCAGCCGGGCGCGGTCGC
>NZ_CDRNDK010000346.1:0-6850 GCF_977012225.1 Planomonospora algeriensis
TGCGCGCGCGCTCCAGCCGTCGTCGGGGTACGGACCGTCCTGCCGGGGAGCGACGCCCTGGCCGGACAGGCCGTGGGCGGCTCCGAGCGCCGTCTGCTGGACCGGCGGGAGCGCCGTCGCCCCGGTCTCCGGACCGGCCATCGCCTGCCGCGCGGCGGTGCTCATCGCGGCGGCGCTGGGGAAGCGCCGGGCGGGGTCCTTGGACAGGGCCCGCTCCACCAGGGCCCGGATCGCGGGCGGGATGCGCTCGGGGAGCGGCGGCGGGGCCTCCCGGATGTGCTTGAGCGCGATCGTGACCGGGCTGTCGCCGTCGAAGGGCCGCTGGCCCGCCAGGCACTCGTAGGCGACCACGCCCAGGGCGTAGATGTCCACCGCGGGGGTGACCGGCGCACCCTCGGCCTGCTCGGGCGCGCAGTAGGAGGCGGTGCCGAGCACCATGCCCGCGTCGGTCAGCCGGCTGGCGGCGTCGGACCTGGCGATGCCGAAGTCGGTGAGCACGAGCGTGCCGTCGGACCTGACCAGCAGGTTGCCGGGTTTGACGTCCCGGTGGACGATGCCCTGGTCGTGGACCGCCTGCAGGGCAGAGGCCGCCTGGGCGATGAGTTCCATCGCGGCGCCGGGGGCGATGCTGCCCAGCCTGCCGAGCAGCCGGTCGAGCGGCTCGCCGTCCACGAACTTCATCACCAGGTACGCCGTCGCCCCCGCGCCGGGCACCTCGTGGACCCCGTAGTCGTAGACGTCGACGACCCCCGGGTGGTTGACCGTCGCCATCGCCCGGGCCTCGCCCTGGAACCTCACCAGGAACCCCGGATCGTCGGTGCGGCCCGGAAGCAACACCTTCACGGCGACGGTGCGGGCCAGGACCGTGTCCTCGCCGCGCCACACTTCGCCCATGCCGCCAGCCCCGATGCGGGTATCTAAGCGATACCGCCCGGCCAGCGTCGTGCCTTGGGCCACCATGACTACTCCCCCGTAACCCTCTCCACTCCCACCCCAGGGTTCTCCAACAAAGCGGATTTGTATCGCGGCAACGTCACGGCAGCATAACGAAGGCCTGTATGCCGTTTGCCCGCTCGCTGTGGGACGAGCGGCAGCATGACACAAAAGTCCAAACTTTGGGGGTATTTACATATTTTGCCATGTCCAGCCGGACGACCCGGTCCGCATCGGGATTCCAGCCCCTCCGCGGCGGGCCCGGCGCCGTCTCCGGCGGCACTCCGCGCCCTCCGTGCCCTCCGCGGCGGAGCGGCCCGGCGGTCCGCCGCGGACCGGTTCACCCGTTGAGCGTGCCGTGCTCCGCGCACCGTGCCGACCAGCCCAGCGGGGTCACCTGGACCACCATCCGGCGACGGCAGCGGGAGCAGTAGCGCGGCGGCTCCATCGCCCGCGCGGCGAGGCAGGACGCGTGCCCGCCCTCACCGGCGGGGAGGCCGCAGTGATCGCAGTATGAGGTCACGGTTCAGACCCTATGCTGGCGCGCATGACGCTCGCTCCCGGTCTGCGCTCCCGGCTGCTCATCATGGTGGAGCAGGAGGACACCGCCATCAAGGTCGGCAGCGGCGACGTCCCCGTGCTGGGCACTCCCCGCCTGCTCGCCCTCGCCGAGCGCGCCACCGTCCAGGCGATCGCGGACGTCCTCGATCCCGGCCAGACCTCCGTGGGCACCAGGGTCGCCCTGGAGCACCTGGCCGCCAGCCCGATCGGCGCCCACGTCGAGATCTCCGCCGAGCTCACCGAGGTCGACGGCCGCCGGCTGGTCTTCGCCTTCGCCGCGCGCGACAGGGAGACCACCGTCGCGACGGGGACGATCGAGCGCGTGGTCGTCGACCGCGAGCGTTTCCTCTCCAGGCACGCCCGCTGACCGCACCCTCCGTGCCCCGGGCGGTCACCGGCACGGCGCGTCTCCGGACGCGGGGCCGCCGGCGGGGGACTACTCGATGACGGCGATGAGGTCGCCCTCCTGGATGACGTCCCCCTCGGCCACCTTGAGCTGTGCCAGCACACCGTCGTCCTCCGCGATGACCGGGATCTCCATCTTCATCGACTCCAGGATGACCAGGGTGTCGCCGTCCTCCACGGTGTCGCCCTCTTTGACGAGCACCTTCCAGACGTTCGCCACCATCTCCGCACGTACCTCAGCCACCGGGAACTCCCATCACTGTCACTGTCAACGATCGTGCTCGCACCGGCCTCCGCCGGCCGCACGGGTCATGCCGCGCCGTACGCGCCCGCGCCTCCGTGCCCGGCCCGCCGCCCGCACCTTCCAACTGTGCCAGAACGATCAAGCCCTCATCCGGGACACCAGTCCGGTGTCGTAGTCGCCGGAGACGAACTCGGGATGCTCCAGCAGCTCGGCGCAGAACGGCAGGTTGTTCTTGGGGCCCTCGACCAGGAAGCCCGCCACCGCCTTGCGGGCGCGCTCCAGGGCCTCGTCGCGCGTCCGGCCGAAGACGCACAGCTTGGCCATCAGCGGGTCGTAGAACGGCGTGACCGTGTTGCCGGCGACGTAGCCGGAGTCGATCCGCACGCCCTCCCCGGACGGCTCCTCCCACACGTCGATCTTCCCGGGGCCGGGGAAGAACCGCTTGGGGTCCTCGGCGTAGACCCGGAACTCGATCGCGTGCCCGGCGGGGGCCGCGCTCAGCTCCGGCACCTCGCCCGCGGCGATCCGCAGCTGCTGCTCCACCAGGTCCACTCCGGTGACCAGCTCGGTGACGGGGTGCTCGACCTGGAGCCGGGTGTTCATCTCCAGGAACACGAAGTCCTGCGCGTCCGCGTCGACCAGGCACTCCACGGTCCCGGCCCCGAGGTAGCCGACGGCCTCGCCCGCCCGCACCGCCGCGGCCAGCATGCGCTCGCGCAGCTCCGGGGTGATGCCGGGAGACGGCGTCTCCTCCACGACCTTCTGGTGGCGGCGCTGCACCGAGCAGTCGCGCTCGCCCAGCGCCAGGACCGTGCCGTCCGGGAGACCGAGGATCTGCACCTCGACGTGGCGGGCGCGCTCGATGTAGCGCTCGAGCAGGATCGCGGGACCCCCGTCGGCTCCGCCGAACCGCGCCGCGGCGCGCGCGGCGGTCTCGAAGGCCTTGGTCAGCCCCGCCTCGTCGTGGGCGACGCCCATCCCGATGCCGCCGCCTCCGCCGGCCGTCTTCACCATGACCGGGTAGCCGATCTCCGCCGCGGCGGCCACGGCCCGCTCCAGGTCGGTGACCGGTTCCCTGGTCCCGGCCGCGACGGGCACGCCGGCGGCCTCCATCAGGTTGCGAGCGTTGATCTTGTCGCCCATCCGCTCGATCGCCTCGGGCGAGGGACCGATCCAGACCAGCCCCGCGTCGATCACGGCACGCGCGAAGTCCGCGTTCTCGGAGAAGAAGCCGTAACCGGGGTGGACCGCCTGGGCCCCGGAGGCGCGGGCGGCCTCGATCACCTTGCCCGCGTCGAGATAGCTCTGCGCCGGATTGGCGGGACCCAACAGGATCGCCTCGTCGGCCTCCTTCACGAACGGCAGGTCCGCGTCGGCCTCGGAGTACACCGCGATGGCCCTCGCGCCCATGCGGCGGACCGTGCGGATGACACGCCGGGCGATTTCGCCTCGGTTCGCGACCAGGACAGACTCGAACACGTAGTGGCCCCTTTCGACCGCTCCACCCTATGGCCGAGATCTCGGCACAGCCTTTCGCCCGACGCCACTGATCACAGCGGCGCGAACTGTAGGAAACTTACAATGCGCGGGGCGGGAAACCCCGGCGCGACAAGCCGTGAGGGCGCACCTCGTGAACAGATCAGTAGCGGGCGAGACGCCCGGTGACCCGCGCCAGCGCCTCGACGACGGCCGGGTCGTACTCCACTCCGGAGCCGAGGCGGAGCCGTTCCAGCGCGGCCCCCGCCCGGTCCCTGTCGGTGGAGCCGCCGACCAGGTCGTCGTAGGCGTTGGCGGCCTTGATGATGCGGCTCGACAGCGGCGGCGCCGCGCCGCACGGCTCGCACTGGCGGCGGACGATCTCCGCCACCCGGTCCAGCACCCCCGTCTGCCGGATCACCTCGGCGCCCAGCTCGGCGATGCGGCGCGCCTGCTCCGGGTCGGTGAGCACGGTCGCGCCGCCGGGGATCGGATCGCGGAGCGAGAGCTGGCCGATGTCGTGCATGAGCGCGGCGTACTCCAGTTCCAGCAGCTCGGGCTCCGCCATGCCCAGCTCCCGCCCTGCGGCGACCGACAGGCGGCTCACCCGGCGCGAGTGCCCCGGCTCGACGTAGCCGGCCACCTCGGTCACCTGCGACAGCGCCCGCACGGTCTGCAGGTAGGTGGCCCGGATCCCGGCGTACTTGCGGAAGGCCACCTGGGTCACCAGCAGCGGAGCGGCGAAGACCAGCAGCGCCGCCATGTCCATGCTGTGCGAGGCGAGCGCCAGCAGGACCCCGGAGGCCGCCACCGCGGCGCCCAGCGGGGCGGCCATCCGCAGCTCGTCGCGGACGGCCACCGCGAACGCGGCGCGCACCTGCTCCGCCCGGAGGACGGCCGCCAGCAGCACGTCCACCAGCACCGTCACCAGGATCAGCACGGCCATCACGCCCAGCGCCGGCGTCCAGCTCCCCTCGGGCGGCAGGGTCGCCCGGTAGAGCGGATCGGCCAGCGGCCGGTAGGCGATGGCGAGCAGGGAGCCGGTGAGGAGCCGCCGGGCCAGCGCGTCGAGCTGCGGCGGGCGCCCGACCGCCAGGTGCGGCAGCGCCCCGGCCACCATCCCGACCGCCGTCACCGCGACGACCTGCAGGGCGGGATGCTCCGCCCGGGTGGTCCCCACGTCCAGCAGCAGGGTGTAGCCGAGCGCCGCCGCGGCTCCGATCGGCGCCACCTCCCGGTTGCCCGGCATGGTGAGCCTGGCCAGCTCCCCCGCCGCGATCAACGCGCCGAACCCGATGGCGAACTCGGCCTGAACCAGTCCCACCGCCGCCGTGTACGCCACGCCCGCCAGCGCCATCAGGCCCGCCGCGGAGATGAGCAGGACCTGCCCGGAGTCGAGCCGCCGGAACGCCCTCGTGACCGTGACGGCGGCCGTGCCCGTCATCGCTCCGTCCCCGTGGTCACGTCCGACACCACCTGGATCGGGGCGGTCGGGTCGTCGTGGTCCTTGGTGACGGTCTCCGCCTCCGCCGCCGGCGGGGCCGCCACCTTGCACGGCGGTTCCCACCCCTGGCGGTCCAGGGCGCACAGGAAGGCGTTCACCATGACCGGGTCGAACTGGGCGCCCGCGCCCTTGCGCAGCTCCTCCGTGGCGACCTCGACCGACCGCGCGTTGCGGTAGGAGCGGTCGGAGGTCATCGCGTCGAAGGCGTCGGCCACCGCGATGATCCGGGCGAACTCCGGGATCTCGTCCCCGGCCAGTCCCATCGGGTAGCCCCTGCCGTCCTGCCTCTCGTGGTGGTGCATGATCCCGGCGAAGGCCTCGTCCAGGAAGTCGATGCCCCGCACGATCTCCAGGCCCCGCATCGGGTGGAGCTGGATGGCGGCGAACTCCTCCTCGGTGAGCGGCCCCTCCTTCTGCAGGACCTTCGTCGGCACGCCCAGCTTGCCCACGTCGTGGAGCATCCCGGCGTAGCGGATCGCCCGCAGGCGCTCCGACCCCATCCCGATCTCCTCGGCGATCATCCCGGAGGCCCGGGAGACGCGGGTGCAGTGTCCGCGGGTGTAGTAGTCCTTCGTCTCCACCGCCTGGCAGAGCGCGGCGATCGTGGCGTCGTAGGAGCGCTGCTGGGCGAGGTACTGGCCGAAGGCCCAGCGGGCGACGAACAGCGGGATCAGCACCAGCACCGCGGCGATCGAGTTGACCGTCGTCCAGAGCCCGGCGATCAGCAGGCCGAAGGTGGCGTATCCCAGGTAGGAGACCATGAACTGGGCCAGCCCGCGCAGCGGGACCTGGTCGGCCTGGCCGGTCGCCGCCAGGACCAGCGCGATCAGCACGAAGTTCAGCGGCACGAACACCGCCGCCGCGCCCGCGAACGGCACGATCAGGTCGCTGAACTCGACGCCCCCGACGCCCCCGACGCCAGGCACCCCGGCGTGCCGGCCCAGCAGGCTCTCGTAGACCCAGCCCGCCACGTAGCCGCAGATCGCGAACTGCGCGCCGTTGAACAGCCGCTTCACCAGCGGCAGTCCCGGGCGCACGCTGAGCACGGCCGTCATGCCGACGAGCGCCGCGCCCTCGGGGCCCACCAGCACCACCGCGGCGAGCGCGGCCGAGAAGCTGACCGAGACCGCGGCCTGCCTGACACTGAGCAGTGTCGGCATCGACTCGCACACCAGGAACAGCAGGGCCAGCACCAGCAGGGTGGACCATTCGAGCTGCTCGATCCCGCCGTTCCCGGCCACACCGTGGGCGAGCAGCCCGAAGGCCGTCCCGATCACGGCGACAAGATAGACCTTGGCAAACCATGGCAGTCCACGCAATGCGGCCACCCTAGGGGTCCTACGGGCGCGTGTTCAGGTCCAGGAGATCCCCGGGTGCGCCCGGCTGACCGTTTCCTTCGACATGCGCTGCCTCCACGTTGATTTCGCGTCTCAGGCTACAGAAGCGAATCAGATCCGGCAGGACGGACCGCTAATCGCAAGCAAAGCGTAACCAATCCAGCACGAGGAGTTGGCCTGCGGAGCCCATTCCGCCCCGCGTCCGCCGCGCCACCCGGCGTCCACCGCTCCGCCCGCCGTCACCCCCGCCGGACCACCGTCCGCCGTCACCCCCGCCGGACCGCGGAGCGGCTCCTCGCCCATTCGACGGTGTGCTTCAGCCCGGTCGACAGGTCCGTCCGGGGCCGCCAGCCGAGCGCCTCGGCCGCGGGGGCGGGGTCGACCGCCATC
>NZ_CDRNDK010000347.1:0-6848 GCF_977012225.1 Planomonospora algeriensis
CGGGTCCGCCCGGTCCGGGAGCGCGCCCGCGGACTCGCGCCGTCCGGGCGTCCGTCCGCCACGCGCCCGTCGACCAGGTGCCCGTCGATCAGGGCCACCAGGGAGGGCACGATCAGCTCGATCGCCGGCATGTCGGGCAGCGGCGGCCCGTCCGGGCCCGACCAGCGCCGGGCCGCCTCCAGCCCTCGCCGGACCGCCCCGGCCAGCACGACCGGGTCCGCGCAGGGAGAGGGGCGCCGCAGCTCCGCCAGGAGCGCCTCGGCCGCGCTCAGCGTCGGGACGAGCGCGTAACCGCCCTCGGGGCGGCCCCAGCCGCCGTCCGCCCGCTGGGCGGCGAGCAGGAATCCGACCCGCTCGGCATGGCCGGTCAGCCAGGGGGCCAGGCTCACCACGCGCCCGGTCTCGTAGACCGACGGGGACACCTGCCCCCACGGCCGGGCCAGCAGACCGGCGACCAGCTCACGGGCCCCGGCAGCCGGATCGGGCCCGGCCGCGCCGCTCTCGCCCGTCCCCGGGAGCAGGGCCGTACCGGTGTTCACGTCGACGCTCAAAGGGTCCCCCAGTAGTCGCCCACCCGGTAGAAGCCGGCGCAGAAGTCCATCTGCCGCTCCAGGTAGCCCGCCAGTCCCGGCTGGGCGTCCCGCAGCGGCTCGATCAGTTCCCGGCTCCGGGCCGCGAGCTCGGCGACCCGCCGCTCCACCTCGGCGCGGGGGACGTCGAGCAGGAGGGCGTTGAGGTCGCCCCAGGCGACGTCCCGCTCGTAGGTGCCCAGGTCGTTGAGGAGGCGGATGACCCGCTGCACGGCGCGGCTCGCCTCCCGCACCCGATCGGCGTCCACGACCGGCCCTCGGTCCGAGACGTGGATCCAGTGGGCGGCGAACACGAAGGAGAAGCCGAGGTTGTCGGCGTTGCCGAGGTACTCCTCGAACGTCGGGACGGTCTTGTCCGCCTTCCAGCGCCACTCGGTGAGCATCCCGTCCAGCATGCGGTCCAGCTCGTCCCGCCAGACCGGTCCGAGCTCGGGGAAGACTGGAGAGGAGGCGAGTTCGTCCCGGATGTCGGCCAGCATGCGGGCCAGGTCGTCGCCGTCGGCCGGCGGGGCTCCGGCGGCCGCCTCCCGGCACCGCCGGGCGGTCTCCTCCACCTCCTGCGGCGAGGTGGCGACGTAGTCGACGAGCCAGTCCAGCCCGAACGCCCACAGGGAGGCCTTGTTCGCCATGCGCAGCTGCTCGGCGGTGAGCCACGGCCCGCTGAAGGCCATGGCGAGCGAGAGCGTGCTGTACAGGGCGGCGTCGAACGGCTTGGCGGAGAACAGGCCGGGGTAGGTCTCGGCCCACTGCCGCATCTCGCGCTGGGACCGCCCCGCCACGGCGGAGGCCGTACCGCACTCCACCGCGGACGAGCGGGAGCGGTCGCCGGTCGCGCTCACCGGGACTCCTCCCCGGCGAAGCGGATGCCCAGCTCGACCCGTTGGCGGGGGCGCAGCGAGGCGGCCCGGGCGGGGATGAACGGCCCCGGGGTGCGCACGTCCAGCCGGAACCGGCTGAGGACTCCTGCGACGATGAGCGGCGCCTCGACGTGGAACAGGTGCTCGCCCAGGCACTTGTGCGGGCCGCCCCCGAAGGGGAAGTAGGCGTACCGGTGCCGGCGCTCCTGCCTGCCGGGCGCGAACCGCTCGGGGTCGAACTCCAGCGGGTCCTCCCAGAACTCGTCCAGCCGGTGCGAGGCGAAGGGGGTGATCAGCACCGTCGAACCGCGCCTGATCGGCACGCCGCCGATCTCCCCGTCCTCCATGACCATCCGGGGGAAGATCCAGCCCGCCGGGTACAGCCGCACGACCTCCTGCAGGACCATGCGGGTGTAGGTCAGCCGGGCGATGTGCTCGGGGCGGGCGGGGCCCTCGCCGACCACCTCGTCGATCTCGGCCTGCAGCCGGGCCGCGACCCCGGGGTGGGCGTCCAGCAGCAGCCAGAGCCAGGCGATGACCATCGCGGTGGTCTCCGACGATGCCGCGTAGACGCTCACCAGGGCGTCGCGGATCTGCCGGTCGGTGAACCTCTCGCCGTCGGCGCCGGTGGACCGGCAGAGCACGGAGATGATGTCGTCGCCTTCCCCGGGATCGGCCATCGACCTGCGGACCACCGGGAAGACCACGTCGTCGATCTGCTGGACGGCCTTGAGGAAGGCCCGGTCGCGGGGCACCCGGACGAAGTACGGCATGAACGGCATGAGCACGCGGTAGCCGATCGAGTGGGCCGCGATGTCGTAGGCGGGGATGAGCCGCTCGCCGTCCGCGCGACTCAGCTTGTCCCCGAACAGCACCCGGTTGACGATGAAGCTGACGATGCCGGACATCTCCGCCACGGCGTCGACGGTCCGTCCCGTCCGGGCGTGCTCCGCCCACTCCTCGATCCGGTCGGTGACGCGTCGCGCCACCTCGTCGGCGATCGTGGCGACGTACCGGGCGGTGAACAGCGGCTGGAGGGTGGCGCGGCTGTTCTGCCAGACCTCGCCCTCGCTCATGATCCCGGTCCCGAAGAGGCGGCGCAGGGGCCGCCAGAACATGCCCTCGCGCTGGTAGTTCTCCCACCGGGTGCGCATCACCTGCTGGACGTGGTCCGGATGGGTCACCAGATACGGCCGGAACGGGCCCAGGTCCAGCCGGACGACCTCCCCCCGGGCCTCCCTCGCGAACTCCGCGAGGGCGCTCACCGGGTCGTGCACCAGCCTCGGCAGCGCCCGGCGCATCGGAACGGATTCCACCCGCCGGGAGGGCCCGGCGTCCACGTCGATCGGCACTGCCTGTCTCCCACCTGCGCGATGAGGATCCGCGGTGTACAGCGGTATGGCGGCATCAGGTGCGGAGACGGCGATCGGCGGTCGGTACCGGGCGCGGATCGGACCCGGCCCGCGGCCCTCACCTGCCTCGCCGCCCACCTTCTTGCGGACGCTACACATTCAAAGCAGACCACATCACGACATTCGTAATTCTCGGGACGAAGTATCACATGATCGACTAGGATCGATCAAGTTCACATCCATCCCGAAATCTCGCCGGGCACGACAAACCACGGCATTAACCATGATTTAACGTAAACGCCTTAATTGACGGCCCGGTCCGGCAGCCAGGCATCACGGAGAGTGATCGCCCTCACACGATCAGGGCCGGAGGCCGCCCTCCGTGAAGGCGCCGAGGATGCGGTCGGCGGCCAGCGCCGGGGTGAGGGAGCCGTCCAGGACCTCGCGCTCGACCTCCCCCGCGACGGCCGCCACGCCCGGATGGTCGTGCAGCGTCCGCAGCAGGCGGTCGGTGACCAGCGCCCAGGTCCAGCCGACCTGCTGGCGCCGCCGCCGGTCGGCGAGCTCCCCCGACGCCTCCAGGGCGTCCCGGTGCGCGGCCAGCTGCCGCCAGAGCTCCGCCAGACCGGCTCCGGTCAGCCCGCTGCAGGTCAGCACGGGGACCGTGCGTTCGGAGCGGAGCAGCCGCAGCGCCCCGGCCAGCTCCCGGGCGGCTCTGCGGGCGTCCTGCTCGTGCGGGCCGTCGGCCTTGTTGACCGCGATCACGTCGGCCAGCTCCAGCACGCCCTTCTTGATGCCCTGGAGCTGGTCCCCGGTCCTGGCGAGCGCCAGCAGCAGGAAGGTGTCCACCATGTCGGCGACCGCGGTCTCCGACTGGCCGACGCCCACCGTCTCCACGAGCACGACGTCGTACCCGGCCGCCTCGACGACGACCATGGCCTCGCGGGTCGCCTTGGCCACCCCGCCCAGCGTCCCGGAGGTGGGCGAGGGGCGGATGAAGGCGTTCTCGTCGGCGGCCAGCCGGGCCATCCGCGTCTTGTCGCCGAGCACGCTCCCGCCGGTCCGGGTGGACGACGGGTCGACGGCGAGCACCGCCACCCGGTGGCCCAGCCCGGTCAGGTGGGTGCCGAGCGCGTCGATGAAGGTGGACTTGCCGACGCCGGGCACGCCGGACACCCCGATCCTGCGGGCCTTGCCGGCCAGCGGCGTCAGCTCGACCAGCAGCCGCTGCGCCAGCTCCCGGTGGTCGGCGCGGGTGGACTCCACGAGGGTGACGGCCCGGCCGATCCAGCGGCGCGAGCCGGACCGCACCCCGTGGAGGTAGTCGTCAAGACGCATGGCCGAGCCGGGCCGACAGGTCCTCCAGCAGGGTCAGCGCCGCGTCGGCGATGACGGTGCCCGGCGGGAAGATCGCCGAGGCTCCGGCGGCCCGCAGCTCGTCGAAGTCGCCGGGCGGGATGACGCCCCCCACGACGATCATGACGTCCTCGGCGTCCAGGCCGGCCAGGGCCGCCCGCAGCGCCGGCACCAGCGTCAGGTGCCCGGCCGCCAGCGAGGAGACGCCGACCACGTGCACGTCGGCCTCGACCGCCTGGCGGGCCACCTCCTCGGGCGTCTGGAACAGCGGGCCGACGTCCACGTCGAACCCCAGGTCGGCGAAGGCGGTGGCGATCACCTTCTGACCCCGGTCGTGGCCGTCCTGGCCCATCTTGGCGACCAGGATGCGCGGCCGGCGCCCCTCGGCCTTCTCGAACCGCGCGCACGCGGCGCGTACGGCCTCCACGCCCGAGCCCACCTCCTCGCGGTACACCCCGGAGATCGTGCGGATCTGCCCGGCGTGGCGGCCGAAGACCTTCTCCAGCGCGTCCGAGATCTCCCCGACCGTCGCCTTGGCCCGCGCCGCCCGCACGGCCAGCTCCAGCAGGTTGGCGTCCCCCGCCGCGCCCTCCGTCAACGCGGCCAGCGCGTCCTCCACCGCCCGCGGGTCGCGCTCGGCGCGCAGCCTGCGCAGCTTGTCCAGCTGGCTGGCCCGCACGGCGGTGTTGTCGACCTTGAGCACTTCGATGGGCTCGTCGGCGTCCGGGCGGTACTTGTTGACGCCGATGACCGGCTGCCGCCCGGAGTCGATGCGCGCCTGGGTGCGGGCCGCGGCCTCCTCGATACGGAGCTTGGGCAGCCCGGCGTCGATCGCCCTGGCCATGCCCCCGGCGGCCTCGACCTCCTGGATGTGCCCCCACGCCCGCTCGGCCAGCTCGCAGGTGAGCCGCTCGACGTAGTAGGAGCCGCCCCACGGGTCGATCACCCGGCAGGTGCCCGACTCCTGCTGCAGCAGCAGCTGGGTGTTGCGGGCGATCCGCGCGGAGAAGTCGCTCGGCAGGGCCAGCGCCTCGTCCAGCGCGTTGGTGTGCAGCGACTGGGTGTGGCCCTGGGTGGCGGCCATCGCCTCGACGCAGGTGCGCACGACGTTGTTGAACACGTCCTGGGCGGTCAGCGACCAGCCGGAGGTCTGCGAATGGGTGCGCAGGGACAGCGACTTGGGGTTCTCCGCGCCGAAGCCCTTCACCAGCCGCGCCCACAGCAGCCGGGCGGCCCGGAGCTTGGCCACCTCCATGAAGAAGTTCATCCCGATGCACCAGAAGAACGACAGCCGCGGCGCGAACCGGTCGACGTCCAGCCCGGCCGCGACCCCGGCGCGCAGGTACTCCACGCCGTCGGCCAGGGTGTAGGCGAGCTCCAGGTCGCAGGTGGCTCCGGCCTCCTGGATGTGGTAGCCGGAGATCGAGATCGAGTTGAACTTCGGCATCCGCTCGCTGGTGTAGGCGAAGATGTCGGAGATGATCCGCATCGACGGCGCCGGCGGGTAGATGTAGGTGTTGCGGACCATGAACTCCTTGAGGATGTCGTTCTGGATGGTCCCGGCCAGCTGGGCGGGTTCCACCCCCTGCTCCTCGGCGGCCACGATGTACAGCGCCAGGACCGGCAGCACCGCGCCGTTCATGGTCATCGACACGCTCATCTTCTCGAGCGGGATCCCGTCGAACAGCTGCCGCATGTCGTAGATCGAGTCGATCGCCACGCCCGCCATGCCGACGTCGCCGGCCACCCGCGGGTGGTCGGAGTCGTAGCCGCGGTGGGTGGCCAGGTCGAAGGCGACCGACAGGCCCTTCTGCCCGGCGGCCAGGTTGCGCCGGTAGAAGGCGTTGGACTCCTCGGCGGTGGAGAACCCGGCGTACTGCCGGATGGTCCACGGCTGGTTGACGTACATCGTCGGGTACGGCCCGCGCAGGAACGGCGCGATCCCCGGATAGGTGTGCGGGAAGTCCAGGCCCGCGGTGTCGGCGGCGGTGTAGAGCGGCTTGACCGCGATGCCCTCCGGGGTCTCCCACACCAGCTCGCCGGGATCCTGCCCGGTCGCCCGCCGTACGGCCTCCGCCCAGGCGGCCGGGTCCGGCCCCCCGTCCTGCCCCGCGGCCTCGCCCGTCAGGCCGATCTGCGAGAAGTCGGGAATCGTCATCGGGCCTCTCCCTGCTCGTCCGGAGCCGTCACGGGGCCGTCGCCGCCGGCCGGGGCCGTCCCCGGGGTGCCGGAGTCCACCGGACCGTCCGGGGCGGCCCGGTCCACCCCCAGGTCGTCGAAGGTCGTACGGAGCACGGCGAGGGCGTCGCACCCGGCGTGCACGTTGCCGTCCACGTTCGGGTAGGCCCCCCTGCCGGCCAGCCAGATCCGCTCCGCCCCGGCCTTGCGCAGCGCGGCGGCGACCTCCTCGGTGTGCTCGCCGTACAGCTTGTCGCCGGAGCACAGGCAGGCGACCCGCGCGCCGCTCGCGGTGAACGCGGCGGCGATCTCACCGGGATCGGTCAGCGGTCCGCAGGCGACGGTGGCCAGGCCGCCCGCCTGGAACAGGTTGGCTGCGAACGAGGCGCGCGCGGTGTGCGCGGCCACCGGGCCGATCGTGGCCAGGAAGACGACCGGGCGGGTCCCCTGGGCGTCGGCCAGGTCGCGCAGCGCCTCGAACTCCCCGGCGTGGTGCACGACCGGCAGGCCCTCCG
>NZ_CDRNDK010000348.1:0-6813 GCF_977012225.1 Planomonospora algeriensis
ACCCCCCGCACTACCCGCCTCCTCTCCGCACACCACGGCCAAGCCTGACGGACCTGTCGGTTTCCCGGTGCACGGCAGCCTGCTCACGGTGACCCCCAGGTCAGCCAAGAACGATTCCCTCCAAGAGCTGGAGGCCGACCTCAGTTGTGCCGGCTTCTCCTTGCCGACGACTTCGGCCCGAGTGGTGGTCTCGGATCCGCAGGGGGAGCCGGCCCTGGGCACCGAACACCGGATCGTCGGTTCCGCGCTTCTCACCGCCGAACTCCAGCAGGGCGCCTCAGGAATCTCATGGACGCTGTACGTCGAAGGGATTGTCCCGACAGCCCCAGCAGACCCCGAGCCGAGGGCCTCCGCATCTGAGAGCACTCAGGCCACTCACAATCCGGAGACGTCCAGCAGGACAGAGTCACAGGCCTGGGAGCGAATGGAAAAAGCAATCGAAGAAATTGTAGAAGCAAGAAAAAGGAAGGACGTCAACACGCTGGCTCATCTTTATGAAGAAGCATTCTCGATCATGGAGAACCTGAGCGACGGTCACCAGAAGCTCGCAAGCGAATTGCTGGAGAATCAGCGCAAGCCTGAAAAGAAAGCAAGAGAGGAAAAATTAAAGCCCAGTGAAGTCGCCGAGGCGCTGGATCGAACACTCGATCACGCATTTAGGGAAGTCGCCGCCATGAATTTTAGCAAAGTGCGGGGTCTTTACGGCAAGGCGCTCGGCTTGTTCAAGATAATCCCGATAGAGGAAACAGGGAGTCGCCAGGAGCGGCTGAGAGAGCTTCGGCAAGCGATCAGGCAGGACATGATCTCTGCGGTCACACCGAGAGCCGCGACCGCTGCACCCGAAAGGCCTGTGCCTTCCTATAGATTCGGTAGAAATAGAATCGGATATTATATATCGCTGATACAGGAGGAAATGAAAGGCGGCAAGGCCAGGGTCGGTTATGTGAGACGGCTCTGTGACTCACTGGAAAATCTTCTCGAAAGGCTACCCGGAGACGAATACGGCGCCGAACGTGCCCGACTCGATGAGTTCAGGCAGTGGATCAGGGATAGTCACCACAGTCCTAGAAATTAGCAGCGAACTGTAGGCGGACCGGCTCGGTCAGCGCAGCACGGGCTCCGTCGAAGTCGGCCATCCGGGCCGCGACGGTTGCCACCGCCAGCCGTTCCGGCAGGACGGCGGAGAACTTCAACCCGCTGACGGCGCGACGGTCGACGTCCGGCAGCACCAGCAACTCGCCGTCGCCCGCCCTGCTGCGGGCCTCCTGCCAGGCGGCGGGGGTCAGGTCCTCGCGCAGCCGGACGGAGAAGTCCGTCGGCCGCTGGACCGGGTCGGCGATCGACGGCAGCGTGGCGGCGAGCGTCGCGTTCGCGCGGTAGCCGGCCCAGGTCCACCACCGCACGTCATCCCCCGCCCGGGTGACCAGTGTCCCGCCGGGATGCACGATGCCGGGGGCCTCCTCCTCGCGCCAGCCGACGAGACACGCCTGGGCGCGGCGGGTCAGCGACACCGGCGGGTCGGCGCCGAGCAGGACCTCCCGCATGGCCCGCGCCAGGTCGTAGGAGAGCCCGGAGACGCCGCCGCTCGTCCACTTGGCGACGCCGCCGCTGCCGGCCGGTTCGACGAAGGCCCGCTTACGTGTCCAGTCGATGAAGGTCACCCGCCAGCTCCGGCCGCCGAGCAGCAGCAGGCGAGGACCTGGTCTTTCCTCGGTCAGCACCGAGGGGTCGGTCCGCCCGATCTCCTGGCGGCCGGCCAGCACGGTGAACTGCGGCGGCGCGGTGAAGGAGGCGGTCAACTCGATGAAGTGGCGCCGGCCGAAGCGCCGTTCGGCCTCGGGGCCGATGAACAGCATTCCGCCGTCCTCGTCGAGGAATCCCTCCTCGATCATGTGCCGCAGGATGGGGGCCGCTGAGCGGTCGAAGGGCGCCAGGCCGTTCCACTCCTGCGGCCATATCCGGTCGCCGATCCGGTGCTGCTGGAGGGTTACGGCGAGCAGTTGCTGCGCCACCAGGTGACGCGGTTGCGGTGGTGCGGTCACCGGTTCGACCCAGCCGCGTCCCCACAGCAGGAGCAGGCCCGCGGCCTGGAGCAGCGTCTCCTCCTTGGTCGCGAGGAACAGGCAGTTGCGCACGGTGCCGGTCCGCCGTCCGGTGCGGCCGATGCGCTGCAGGAACGAGGCGACGGTGCCGGGCGCGTCGATCTGGATCACCCGGTCCAGGTCGCCGACGTCGATGCCGAGTTCGAGCGTGGAGGTGGAGACGATGACGCAGTCGCGGGCCTCGGCGAAGGCCTGCTCCGAGCGGGCGCGTTCGTCGGCGGAGAGCGAGGCGTGCGACAGGAAGACGTTCACCTGCCGGGCGCGCAGGGCCGCGCCCAGCTGCTCCACCTGCCGCCGCGAGTCGCAGAACACCAGCCGTTTCTCGCCCTGGTGCAGGGCGGCGATCAGTTTGGCGGCGTTGTCCAGCGAACCGACGTAGTCGAGTTCGACGTCTCCGGCCGGTCGGGAGCCGGCCGAACCGGACGTTCCCGGGCGGGAGTTGCCTGTGACCGCACGCGGGAGGCCGGGCGCCACCACCTGCCCGGTCCGCTTCCCGGCGCCCGCGCCCTGCAGCCACTCGAGCAACTGCTCCGGGTTGCCCACGGTCGCCGACAGGCCGATCCGCTGGATGGCCTGCCCGGTCACGCGCTCCAGCCGTTCCAGTACGGCCAGCAGATGCCAACCCCGGTCATCGCCCGCGAAGGCGTGCACCTCATCGACGACCACCGCGCGGATGCGGCCGAGCAGGTGCGCGTGGTCGGTCTTCACGCCGATCAGCATCGCCTCGAGCGACTCGGGCGTGGTGAGCAGGATGTCGGGCGGGTCGGTGCGGATCCGGCGCCGCTGCGACTCGCGCACATCGCCGTGCCAGAGCGCGGCGCGGCGCCCGAGCCACTGGGCGTAGGAGTCGATCCGCGCCAAGAGGTTGTTGAGCAAGGCCTTGAGCGGACACAGGTAGAGCACCGAGGTGCCGGTCCACTGCTGTTGCGCCATCGCCGACAGCAGCGGAAAGCAGGCCGCCTCGGTCTTGCCGCCCGCGGTCGGGGCGAGCAGGATCGCGTCCTGGCCGCTCATCAGCGGCCCGATCGCCTCCCGCTGCAGCGGGCGCAGGTCGGGCCAGCCGAGGCTGTTGACGATGTGGTGCAGCACGACCGGGTCGAGCCGGTCCAGCACGTCACCGGGTCCGCCGCCGGACGCCATCACAGGTCCAGGTCGACGTCGTCGGCCGAGGCGGCATGGTTGCGTTCGATGTCGGTGAGTTCGCTGCTTTTCACGGTCAGCGTGTAGTGCCGCCGGGGGTCGAAGTCGTCGAACTGGTCGATGCGGTCGAGCACGTCGCCGACGAGCTTCTTCAAAAACAGCCGGGGCGCCACCCCGACCTTGCCGCCCAGCACCCCGCCGACCGCCCGAGCCAGGTCGGCGATGTACGCGTCGTCGGCCAGATCCTTGATCCTGCCGGGGGCGTCGGCTCCGGCGGCGTACAGGTCGCGGACGGCCGCCCCGAGGTCCACCAGTGATTCCAGGGTGAAGCCGGGCAGCCGCAGCTGCACCGCGCGCGGGTTGTCGAAGCGCGGGTCGGTGGTGAAGTCGGTCGCCAGCCGCTGGGCCAGCGGCGCCAGGCGCTGCACCCCCTGCTGGCCGTCGTAGAACGCCGGCGTCCCGGTGATCACCAGGTACAGGCCGGGGAAGCGGCCCGAGTGCACCTCGTCGATGAGCTGGCGCAACGCGTTGAGCGCCTTGTCGCGCGCGTCGGTGCGCACCCGCTGCAGCGTCTCGACCTCGTCCAGCACGACGAGGAGCCCGGGGTGCCCGGAGTCGCGCAGCACGGTCAGCAGCCCTTGCAGGAAGCCGAGCGCCCCGAAGTGGTCGAGGTCGCCGCGCACGCCCGCGAACCCGGCGCGCGGCTCGGCGGCGACGTGCGGCTGCCCGCCGAGCCAGGACAGCACCGCGGCGGCGGCGCCTCGTCGCCGGCGGTAGCGCGGCCCGGTAGCCGCGCAGCGCGGTCGCGAACGACGGCGCGTGCCGCGACACCTCGGTGAGCCGGTCGGCCAGCAGCTTGTTCACCTCGGCGCCGAGCTCGTCCTCGCCGGCTCCGGCGGCCAGGGCGTCCTCCTCCAGCGCATAGAACCACGCGTCCACCACCGACCGCAGCGCGCTCGGCGGGAAGCTGGCGGTGGTGAGCCGTTCGGTCAGCCGCCGGTAGACGGTCTCCAGCCGGTGCAGGGGCGTCTCGGTCTCCGAGACCTGGATCTCGGCGACGGCGAAGTTCCGCCGCTTGGCCCGCTCGCCCAGCCACCGGGTGAAGAACGTCTTGCCGGAGCCGTACTCGCCCCGCACGGCCTTGAACACCGACGCGCCGGAGACGACGGCGTCCAGTTCGGCGTCGAGCGCCGACTCGAACCGCTCCAGGCCGGTGGCGAGCAGATCGAGGCCGCTCTCAGGGACGGCGCCGCGCCGCAGCGCGTCGATCACGGCGCGGCGGCGCACCGCGCTGACCTGGGCGGAACGGGACGGCCGAGCGGTGTTCACGCCTGCCAGTCTCCCCTCGTGCTCATCGGGCGGGTCCGGGGTCATGCCAGGTCGAACTGGTCACGCAGCAGTCCGGTGTTCAACCGCAGCGTGCGCCCGTCCGGGAGGGTCTCCAGGACCTGCACGCCGTCGTAGTTGAGGAGCTGGCGCAGGACGGCGGCGAACCCGTCGGCGCGGGCGGGCGGGTAGCCAACGCGCTGGGCCAGCGCGGTGACCGGCAGGGCACCGGTGTCGAGCAGGGCTCGCACCGCGTTGCCGACCTTGTCCAGGGGAGGCTTTCGGGCCAGCAGTCCCACCTGCGCCTGGAAGATCTCCGACGCCACCAGGGCGTCGATGAGGGCGTCGTCGGGCGAGGCCAGGCGAGGAGCCAGGAGAGCGTCGTCGGCTGCGGGGGCCGGCGCGACGTCGAAGAGCGGATCGCTCATCGCGGCCTGCGCCTGCGCCGCCTTCGACGGCTTGGCGCGCCGCTTCGGCTCGACCACCGCCGCGGCCGGGGTGGCCGGGGTGGCCGGGGTGGCGGGGTGGGTGGTCTCCTCTCCGATCCACCAGGCCGGACGCTGGTCACCGAGCTCACGCCAGCCCTTGGGCGGCTCCGCGACGAAGGGCAGGAACGCCAGGACGGGGATGGTGACCTCGGCGAGCGAGGCACCGCCGTGGTAGCCGGCCTTCTGCGAGGTGTAGCGGGAGTCGGCGTCCCACAGCGCCACGATCGCAGCATTCGGTTCCGGCCACACCACCCGCGGCCCGGACAGCGTGATCTCGGTCTCGCCCAGCGGGCCGCCGGGAGCGCGGTGCCGGGCGGAGCCGACACCATCGCCGTCGACCTTCACCCCGTGGCGGTCCACGACGTGCCCGTGGTCGCTGGTGAGGATCACGGCCATGCCCTGGGCCGCGGCCGCCTGCAGCAGCTCCCGTAGTTTGCCGATCTGGTCGAGGCGCCACGCGCCGTCGCCGAGCTTCTGCTCCTTGGCGAGCCGGTCGTCGATGGTGTTCAGCACGACCGCCACATGCGTGTGCTCGTCGGCCAGCGCCTCGGTCAGCTCCGGCCCGAACGGGTCACCGGTGCTTCGGCCCCGCAGGTCGTCCTTGTGGAAGACGGCGGCCCGGGCCCCGCCCCAGAACCGGTGCGCAGCAAACAGCCGTTTTTCGTCGGCTTGGGCGCCCTTCATCAGCTTCCCGGCCAGCAGCGACGTCCGGGAGATCGCGGTCAAGGTCGGCAGGGCGGCGGCCATGGCGCGCCGCCGCGGCGGCCGATTCTCTGGGTCGGGCAGCGGGTCGTATTCGGCCCAATGCCGGCGGAGTTCCTCGCCCAGTTCGGTGGCGATCGCCGCGCTCATCCCGTCCAGGACCAGCAGCAGCATCCGCCGCCCGGTCTTGGCGGCCGCGACCGGTTTCACGACCCGCGTCAGGAAGGATTCCACGGTCAGCATCCCACCGGGGTCCGCGCCCGCGGCCGTCCAGGTGGCGAGCGTCCGCGCGAAGGCCTGGTCGATCTCGCGGCGCCGGGCGCGCACCCGGGCGCCGAGGGTGTCGTAGGCGGCTTTCAGCGCGGGGTTAGGATCACCTCCGGCTTCCAGGTGCTCCAGGGCCTGATCCACCCAGCCCGTCTCCGCCAGGTGACGGTCGATCGCCGCCGCGACCGTCCCGGCCTCCACACCCGGGTCGCCGGCGAGCCAGCGGGCGAGCCGCCGCCCCATCCGGGCCCGCTCGATCCGCACCCGCACATCCGCATCGGCGGCCAGCCGGTGGGCCTCCACGTCCTGTACGGCCTGCGCGAGCGTATGCGGCTCGTGGCCGGCCAGGGCCGCCCGGCTCGCGCGAAGCGGGCCTCCAGACCGGCGGCCAGCACCGGGCTGGCCTCCACCGCGGCCTCGGCGCCGAACTGCCGGGCCAGCAAGGTGGCCCGGTCCAGCACCGTGCCGGTGATCCGCCGCGCCTCGCGCGCCGTCTCCTCATCTGCGCCGGTCCGGCCCGCCTCCAGCAGCGCGGTCACGAACTCCTCACACGAGCGCCCGAACGCGGCCACCAGCGCGTCCAACGCTTCACCGGCCGCGGGCGGCTCCTCACCGAACCACCGCTCGGCCCGCCCCCGCACCCGGTAGGTCTGCGCGTCGGCCTCGGCATGCGACCACAGCGCCGCGCACACCAGCCCGAACGGCACCGCGTCCGCGCCGTGCTCGGCCTGGGCCAGCGCGAGCAGCGCCCGCCCGGCGAGCCCGGCCTGGTCCTCCTCGCCGAGGAA
>NZ_CDRNDK010000349.1:0-6756 GCF_977012225.1 Planomonospora algeriensis
CGGGCCTCCGGACCGCGCTCCCCGGCGGCCGGTTCCCCGAGCTCCGCCGGGAGCGCCATGCCTCGTGCTCGGCGACGCGCAGCGCGCGGCGCAGCCGGCGCACCCCGATCATGTCGGTGCCGCCGAGAGCGCTGGTCAGCAGTTCCTCCGCCGTGCCCTCGTCCAGGCCCTCCGGGTGGAGGGCCACCTGGATCAGCCGGATCAGCGGGCGCACGCCCGGCTCCTGGATCAGCGGCACGTCGCCGCCGCCCACCAGGACCGGCACCCCGGCCGCGACCAGCGCCCGGCGCAGCAGCGGCACCTGCCGGGCCGCAGAGCGGACCAGCACGGCCATCCGCGACCAGGGCACCCCGTCCAGCAGGTGCGCCCGGCGCAGGATGTCGGCGACGACCGCCGCCTCCTGGACGGGGCTGTCGGCCACCACCGCCCGGACGTCCCCGTGCCCGGCGTCCGGGAGCGCCGTCAGCTCGCTGTGCGCGGCGCCGCCGGGGACGGCGGGCAGGCGGGCGGCGACGCGCCGGGTCGCGGCCAGCAGCCCCGGGCCGCTGCGCCGGCAGACGCGCAGCGCGACGATGGGCGCCTTCTCCCCGTGGACGTCGCGGAACCGGTCGGGGAAGTTCATGATCCCGTGGACGTCCGCGCCCCGGAACCCGTAGATCGACTGGTCGGGGTCGCCGACCGCGATGAGGTCGCGGCCCTCCCCGGCGAGCCGCTGGAGCAGGAGCTCCTGGGCCGGGTCGGTGTCCTGGTACTCGTCCACCAGGACGACGTCGTAGGCCGAGCGCTCGCGGAGCCGTACCTCGGGGTCGGCGAGCAGGGCGGCGGCGGCGCGGATCAGCTCGGGGTAGTCGAGCACCGGTTCCGGGTCCAGGTCGAAGCGGGCCTGGTAGCGGTCCGCGAAGCGCCCGGCGGCCGCCCAGTCGGCACGGCCGTGGCGGCGGCCCAGCTCGACCAGTTCCGGCCCGTCGAGGCCGCGCTCGGCGGCGCGTGCGACGAAGTCGCGCAGCTCGGCGGCGAACCCGCGGGTCTTGAGCGCCTCGCGCATGTCCTCCGGCCAGTGCGGCGCGCCCTCCTCCAGCTCGCCCAGGAGCATGCGGCGGATCTCCAGGAGCTGCTCGGGACCGGTGAGCAGCCGGGGCGGGGGCGCTCCGGCCAGTACGGCCTCGCGGCGCAGCAGGGCGTAGGCGTAGCTGTGGAAGGTGAGCGCGAGCGGCGTGCGGGTGGTGCGGCGCATCCTGCCGGTGATGCGCTCGCGCAGTTCGTCGGCGGCCTTGCGGCTGAAGGTCAGGACGAGCACCCGCTCGGGGTCGACGCCCCGGCGCTCGACCCGGTCCGCCACCGTCTCCACGATCGTGGTGGTCTTCCCGGTGCCGGGACCGGCCAGGACGAGCAGTGGGCCGCTCCCATGGGCCACCACCGCCCGCTGGTGCTCGTCCAGCACGGGGGCAACGGCCTCCCCCGCACCCTCACGGCGCACCAGCCGCCAGCTCTGACCCCTCACAGCTCGCCATTCCACCAGATGTCGGGCAGTGATCGGGCCGAGTCGGCCCCTCAGGTCCGAATCTCCGGCGCGGCGGGCGCGCTCCCGCCGCACTTCACCCTCCTGACCGCCGCCGGGCCGCTACCGGACCGCTACCGGGCCCGGCGGGCCCGTCATCAGGAACCGAAGACGCGGCCACCGGACCCGGCGGGCCCGTCAGGAACCGAAGACGCGGTCGACCAGCCGGGCGGTGGCCTTGCCGTCGTCGCGGGGCGCGTAGGTCCGCCTGAAGTGCTCATAGCGCTCGGCGTGCGCGGCGGCCAGCTCCCCGACGTTCCGCAGCGCCTCGACCACCTCGGCGCCGGTCGACAGCAGCGGCCCGGGGGCCTCCGCCGCCAGATCGAGATAGAGACCGCGCTTGGCCGAGTAGCGCTGCAGGTCGTAGGTGAAGAAGAGCATCGGCCGCCCGGTCGCGGCGAAGTCGAACATCACCGACGAGTAGTCCGTGATCAGCACGTCGGCGACCAGCAGCAGATCCGCGATGTCCGGATAGGTGGTGACGTCCAGCGCGAGCTCCTCCGGCACGTTCGGCGCCGCCTGCATGGAGTGCGCCCTGATCAGGAACCGGTGGCCGGGCCCCAGCGCCCGCCCCGCCTGCTCCAGGTCGAACCGGATCGAGTTGCTCCTGCGGTCGTAGTCGCGGAAGGTCGGCGCGTACAGCACCAGCTTGACGTCCTCGGCGACGCCGAGCCGCGCGCGCACCCGCGCCGCGGCCCGCGGGTCCGGGGACGCCAGCACGTCGTTGCGCGGGTAGCCGCTCTCCACGACCTCGCCCTGGTAGCCGAAGGCCTTGCGCAGGATCGGGGTGGCCCACGGGCTCTGCGAGACCAGCAGGTCCCAGCCCCGGACCTCGACCGCCTGCCGGTGCCAGGCCGGCGGCCTCGGGTCGCGGGACATGTGCGGAAGGTCGTTGCCCATCCGCTTGAGCGGGCTGCCGTGCCAGGTCTGCACGACCACCTGGTCCTCGCGCGCCCGGAACCACGGGGGCAGGAAGCCGTTGGTCACCACGTGCCGCGAGCGGGCCAGCACCTCGTAGTGCTCCCGGCTGCCCGCGCGGACCACGGTCGGCTCGATCTCCGGGCCGAATCCGAGTTCCCGGGACCCCGGCGGCGTGAACGCGCCGTCCTTGACCACCCAGATGTGCTCCCGGTCGTCGCCGCGCCGCAGCCGCTCCTCGTAGACCGCGCGGACGTTGCCCTCGTACTGCCGGCCGTCGTAGGCCACGTAGACGGTGGCCTCGCGCAGTTCCCGGCCGCGCTGCGCCGGGTAGAAGGAGCGCTGGAGCAGGTGCAGCCCTCCCGGCCCCTTCTCGTCGTCGGGGCGGCTCTCGGCCACCGCCAGCACCGGCACGTCGAACCGGGTGGACAGCAGGCGGTATTCACGCCCGCCGATCGTCTTCGGGCTCTCGTCCAGCGCCTCCAGGGCCGCGTGGTCCATCCGGACCGGGACGATCTCCCCGGACGCCTCGCGCGCCGCGATGCTCCAGGTGCCGCTGCTCAGCGGGGTGGTCTCGCCGAAGCGGGGCATCGCCGCCGGCGCGAGGCGCACGCCGAAGCGGGAGCCCTCGCGCTCCATCGGCGTCGCGTACAGCAGCCCGCTGCGGTGGCGGAGCGTCAGCTCGGCCGGGCCGGAGCCGGGGTAGGAGCCCTCCAGGACGAGTGCGCCGTCCGGCTCCCAGACCGCCGAGGAGACGACCGGACGGATCCGGTGCGCGGAGACGATCACCCGGTCGCGCCGGTCGCCCAGGACCGTGATCTCCCGCTCGCCGATGACGGTGCGGCTCTCCGCGGCCCTGCCGAGCATGACGGGGGCCGCGGGGTCGCCCTTGGGCTCGATCCAGAGCCTGCCGCCGTCGCGCTCGGAGAGCAGCGACGCCACGGCGAACGGCACGGCGACCTCGGTGCCGCCCTCGACCGGGGTGAAGTCCGCCGCCACGCGGTGGCCGTCCAGCCGGGCCTGGCCCCTGGTGAACGTCCGGTCGGGCAGGAACACCTTCAGCTCCAGCCGCTCGCCGTCCAGCCGCACCCCGGTCAGCTCGGCCCGGGTGGGCTGCAGCACGACCTGCAGGGCTCGGTCGGAGGTCCAGACCGGCCGGATCCACCAGCCCGGGCGCGTCTCCAGGCCCGAGGGACGCTCGGTCCGGCCGCTGGAGGGACCGCGGAGCAGGCCGACCGCGCGGGCGCCCCGGCTCCAGATCACGATCTCGGCGCGCCAGGTGGTCGTGTCGCGTACGGTCGCCCGGCGGCGGAGCAGCCGCTTGCTGCCGCGGACGACGGCCCGCAGGGCGGCGCGCCAGCGCAGCGCCCACGGGCTCAGCTCGGCGGTGAACCCGGACCAGTCGTAGTTGCAGCCCGCCTCCCGGGCGCCGTGCGTGGCCTCCGGGTGGTGGGTCCTGCGGGTCCGCAGGCGGATCGGGGGCAGCCAGCGCGGGCCGCGCAGCACGACGGTGGCCCGGTTGAAGCGGCGGCTCCGGACCGACAGGCCCGCCAGGTAGGCGTGCCCGCTGATCCGCAGCCGGCCGCCGGACCAGGAGACGTCCTCGACCTGCGTGACCGGGATGAGGTCGGCGGCGCGCAACCGGAACAGCGGCTCCGGCAGCTCCTCGCGGAGCGGCAGGTCGGCGTACCAGCGCAGGCTCTTGCGGACCCGCCGGGACGGTTCGGCCGCGGCGTGACGAGTTTCTGCAGGGCGTCGCCGTCGGCCAGCTCGTCCACCCCGCGCTGCTCGATCAGGTGGAAGGCCAGCCGCCGGGCGACGGGCAGGTCGCGCTTGACGCGCGCGTCCACCCCGGCGAGGTACGGTTTGACGGCGGTGACGAACTCCCGGCGGCGGGCGGCCCCGCGTTTGGCCGCGATGTCGAGCCTGGAGCCGAGCGGCCCGGCCAGCGCCTCGGCGTCGAACCGCCTGCGTTCGGCGGGGGTCAGCCCTTCGGCGAGCACCGCGCTCATGAGCGAATCGAGGGGTTCTCCCCGGTCGCAGAGGTCCTGGACGACCCGCAGACGGTCAGCGACAGGGTCGCCGGTCGCTCGCGCGGGTGAAGCGCCGGTGGCCATGGGGGAGGCACCGCCTTTCGGGCAGAACTGTCCGTCCCCCGCCATGTTAGTGGGCCCCGCAGGAACCGGTTACCGGTCGCTTTCCGGACTCATCGGTCCGGGTTCCGGACGCCCGTCCCATCTCGCGAGACGCATGTCCGCCCGCTCGCCGCGCAGCGGGGTGCCCTCCTCGCCCCAGTGGCCGAGGCAGCGCCGCTCGTGCCCGGGGGGCGGGGTGCCGTCCGCGTGCACCACCCGCCACCAGGGGACGCCTCCTCCCCAGACGGACATCACCCTGCCGACCTGCCGGGGACCGCCCTCACCCAGGTAGTCGGCGACGTCGCCGTAGGACATCACCCTGCCGGGCGGGATGCGCTCGACCAGGTCCAGCACCCGCTCGGCGTACGGGGTGGGATCGCCTCGGCGGCCTAGCTCCGCCATACGGCGGGACCGGCCGCGAGGATCTCGTCGATCCTGCCGAACTCGTAGGACGCGGCGCCGTTCACCTGCTCGACGACGCCGTCGCGGACCGTGTAGGACTCGCCGTCCTCGCCGACCAGGCGCGCGCCGAGCAGCGCGGACACCCGTGCCAGCTGGGCCACCTGCCAGTCGGATCCGGGCGCGCCGGACAGCGTCCCGTTCCAGGCGGCGACGGCGTGGACCCCGTCGCCGTGGCGCGCGAGGACCTCACCCGCCTCCTGCGAACCGCGGTACTCGAACCCCGCCCGCCCCAGCACGTCCGCGAGTTCCGCGAACGTGAGCGGCGCCGGGCGCTCCACCCGCAACTCGTACCCCATGATGGGCGACCCTAGCGAATCTCCACCGGCTCGCGGAGCCGGAAAGGCCGACATCGGCGCCACCGCGGCCGAACAGTGCCCGAACGGTGTCCGAAACGCGTTCGAATCGAGTCGGACGCCCCGGACACCCTCGACGCCCCGGCACCTCCGGCACCCCCAGCGCCCTGGCACCCCGGCACCTCCGGCGCCCCGGGCACCCCCGGCGCCGCTCCTCACCGCGGTGCGGGCCTCCGGGTGAGGACGAGCACGGCCCCGGCGAAGGCGAGCACGCCGAGGACCAGGCCGGCGCCGTACAGCCGGAGGCGGAACGGGTCGGCGCCCGGCTCGGGCGCCTTCTCCGGGGCCGCTCCCCCGCCGAAGCGGCGCCCCTCGTCCACCGGGACCGGGACCGGGGCCGCCATCAGCTCCCCCGCCTTGGCGAGCGCCTTCGCGGCGTTCACCGTGCCGAATCCGACGTACTCGTCGTATCCGGGCACCGGGCCGGAGTCCGCCGTGGAGGTGATGGCGCGCACGACCATGTCCGGCGGGATCCGCGGATGCTCCGCCTTGATGAGGGCGGCGACCCCCGCCACCAGCGCGGTCGCCGAACTCGTGCCCTCCGAGGGTTCGTACTTCCCGCCGGGGGTCACCACCGGCACGTCCACGCCCGGCGCCGAGACCAGGACCGACAGGTTGTCGCTGCTGAACGGGGCGGGCCTGCCCTGCCTGTCGACCGCCCCCACCCCGATGACGCCGGAGTATCCGGCCGGGAAGCTCCAGAAGGAGGTGCCGGCGCGCTCGGCGTACTCGCTGTCGCCGTCGTTGCCCGCCGCCGCGACGAGCACCACCCCCCGGGAGAGCGCGTAGGAGACCGCCTCCCGCTCGGCCCGGTGCGGGCCGTAGGCGCCCAGCGACATGCTGACGACCCCGGCGCCGTGGTCGGCGGCGTAGCGGATGGCCCGGGCCAGCGGGCTGTCCCCCCGGGTGCGCAGATCGTCGTCCGAGGCCGCGGGGAGCCCCTCGTCCAGCTCCAGCGGCAGCGACAGGATCCGTGCCTCCGGCGCGACGCCGAGCAGGCCGCCGTCGCCCCGGCCCGCTCCGGCGATGAGGGAGGCCATCGCGGTGCCGTGCCGCCGCCCGGCGGGCCCCGCGCCGCCGGAACCGTTCGGCTCGTCCGGCCTGTCCGGCCCGCTCGACCTCATGGAAGGCCCCGCGGTGACCCTGCCCCGCAGCTCGGCGACCTCCGCGTCCACCTCGCTGTCGACCAGGGCCACGGTGACCCCCGCGCCCCGGGTGACCTTCCACGCCTGCTCGGCGTCGAGGGCCTCCAGCACCCAGCGCTGATCCTCCCGGACGTCGGCGGCGGCCGGCGCAGCGACCGGCCCGGCGGCCAGCGCGAGGGCGGCGG
>NZ_CDRNDK010000350.1:0-6732 GCF_977012225.1 Planomonospora algeriensis
CGCGCGTCCGTCCGCGGCGGGCGAGGCGCCGGGCACCGAGCGGGAGGCGCTGCTCTGCCGGATCTTCGCCGAGGTCCTCGGGACCGAGGCCGGACCGGACGACGACTTCTTCGAGCTCGGCGGCGACAGCATCGCCTCCATCGCCGTCTCCGGGCGCGCCGCCGGGCGGGCCTGCCCCTGAGCCCCCGCGACGTCTTCACGCACCGGACCCCGGCCGCGCTGGCGGCGGCCGGGGGAAGGACGGCCGGAGCCGGGACGGCCGAGGCCGCCCGCCCGGGAGAGCCGGACCTGATCCGCCTGACCGCGGAGGAGACCGCCCGGGTGCGGACGGTGAGCCCCGTCCCGGTCGAGGACGTCTGGCCGCTCTCCCCGCTGCAGGAGGGCATCTTCTTCCACTCGACCTACGACGCGGGCGACGCCGGCGCGGTGGACGTCTACACCTCGCAGGACGTCTTCACCTTCGCCGGGCGGATCGACGCCGACCGGCTCCGCGCGGCCTGCGCGGCGCTGCTGGCGCGCAACCCGAGCCTGCGCGCCGGGTTCACCGGCGAGGGGCTGTCCCGGACGGTGCAGTTCATCGGCGCCGGCGTGCCGTCCCCGGTGCGCGAGATCGACCTGTCCCATCTGCCCGCCGCCGAGCGCGACGAGCGGGTGGCCGCCCTGCTGGCCGAGGACCGGACCCGCCGCTTCGACCTGGCCGACCCGCCGCTGATGCGGCTGCTGCTGCTGCGGCTCGGCGACCACGACCGGCTGGTGGTCAGCCACCACCTGATCCTGTGGGACGGCTGGTCGGCATGGCTGTTCCTGGAGCAGCTGTTCGCGCTGTACGACCGGGCGTGCGACGACCGCGGCCTGCCCGTCCCCGGCTCCTACCGCGACTACCTCGCCTGGCTCGCCGGGCAGGACTCCGCGGCGGCGCTGACGGCCTGGCGCACGGCCCTGTCGGGCCTGGACGAGCCGACGCTCCTGCGGCCCGCCGACGACGGCCTGCGCCCGGTGACTCCCGGTCGGCCTCGACGCCTGCTGCCCGCCGGGCTCGGCGACCGGCTCCGGGCCGCCGCCGCGGGCACGGCCTGACGCTCAACACCGTGCTCAACACGGCCTGGGCGCTCATGCTGGCCGCCGCCACCGGCCGCGACGACGTGGTCTTCGGCGCGGCCGTCGCGGGCCGCCCGACGGCGGTCCCGGAGGTGGAGAGCATCATCGGGATGTTCCTCAACACCGTCCCGGTCCGGGTCTCCTTCGACCCGCGCGAGCCCGTGCTCGACCTGCTGCGGCGGGTGCAGGACGAACGCGTGGCGCTGATGCCGTACGAGCACCTGGGCCTGGGCGAGCTGCAGCGGGAGAGCGGGCACCGCAGGCTCTTCGACACGCTCTTCGTGCTGCGCGACGCCGGCGGCGAGGAGCGGATGGCCGCCTTCACCCGCGGCAACGGCATCGTGGACGTGACCGGCGTCGACGCCACCCACTACCCGCTGACCCTCATCGTGACCCAGGGCGCCCGGCTGCGCGTGACGCTGTCGTACCGGCCCGACGCGTTCGGCCCGGACGAGGCCGCCGCACTGCTGGAGCGCTACACGGCGGTGCTGGAGCGCCTCGTGGACGGCCTCGCGGAGCGGACCGGCGCGCTCGACCTGCTCCTGCCGGATGAGCGGCGGAGCCTCGGCGCCGAGTGGGAGGCGACGCGGCGCCCGCTGCCCCGGGCGACCGTCGCCGAGTTGCTCGCCGAGCAGGCGGCGCGGACCCCGCAGGAGACGGCCCTGGTCTTCGGCGCCGAGCGCCTGACCTACGCCGAGCTCGACGCGCGGATCAACCGCATGGCCCGCCTGCTGCTGGCGCGCGGCGCCGCCCCGGAGCGGGTGGTCGCGCTGGCCCTGCCGCGCTCGGCCGACATGGTCGTGGCGCTGTTCGCCGTGCTCCAGACGGGCGCCGCCTACCTGCCGCTGGACCTGGAGTACCCGGCCGAGCGCCTGCGGTTCATGCTGGAGGACACCGCCCCGGCGTGCGTGGTGACCACCGGGGCGGTCGCCGCGGCGCTCCCGGACACCGGGGTGCCGCGCATCCTGCTCGACGACGCGGCCACCGCCGCGGCGCTGGCGGCGCTGCCGTACGGCGCGCCGGCCGACGACGAGCGCCCGGCCTTCGCCCGCGACCTGCCGCACCGGCTGGAGCACCCGGCCTACGTGATCTTCACGTCGGGCTCCACCGGCCGTCCCAAGGGCGTCGTCACGCCCTACCGGGGACTGACGAACATGCAGTTCAACCACCGTGAGGCCATCTTCGAACCGGCGATCGCGGCGGCCGGCGGGCGGCGGCTGCGCATCGCCCACACGGTCTCCTTCGCCTTCGACATGTCGTGGGAGGAGCTGCTGTGGCTGGTCGAGGGGCACGAGGTCCACGTCTGCGCCGAGAACCTGCGCCGCGACGCGGAGGCGCTGGCGGCCTACTGCGACCGTGAACGCGTCGACGTCGTCAACGTGACGCCCACCTACGCCCACCACCTCATCGAGGAGGGCCTGCTCGACGGGCACCGGCCCCCGCTGGTGCTGCTCGGCGGCGAGGCGGTGTCGGAGACGGTCTGGAGCACGCTGCGGGACACCCCCGGCACGTTCGGCTACAACCTGTACGGACCGACCGAGTACACGATCAATACGCTCGGCGCCTCCACCGGCGACAGCCCGACCTCCACCGTGGGGCGGCCGATCTGGAACACCCGCGCCTACGTGCTCGACTCCGCGCTGCGCCCGGTCCCGCCGGGCACCCCGGGAGAGCTCTACATCAGCGGCGTCGGCCTGGCCCGCGGCTACCACCGCAGGCCCGGCCTGACCGCCGCGAGCTTCGTCGTCGACCCGTTCTGCGACGAGCCGGGGGCGCGCATGTACCGCACCGGCGACCTCGTGCGCCGCCGCCCCGACGGCAACCTGGACTTCCTCGGCCGCACCGACGACCAGGTGAAGATCCGCGGCTACCGGGTCGAGCTGGGTGAGGTCGGGGCCTCGCTGGAGGACCACCCGCTGGTCTCGCACGCCGCCGTCGTGGCCGACGGCTCCGGGCCGGGCGGCGTCAAGCGGCTGGTCGGCTACGTCGTGCCCCAGGGCGTCCAGGACCACACCGCCCGGAACCCCCGGGGCGCGGTCACGGCCGGGGCGTCCGAAGAGCTCGTCACCGCGCTGCGGGAGGCGCTGAAGGCCGGCTGCCGGGCTACATGGTCCCAGCCGCGATCATGGTGGTGGAGCGGCTGCCGCTCACCGTCAACGGCAAGCTGGACGTACGGGCGCTGCCCCGGCCCGCCGTCACCGCCGCGGGCCGCAGCCGCCCGCCGCGCTCGCCGCAGGAGCAGGTCCTGTGCGGGCTCTTCGCCGAACTGCTCGGCGTGGAGCGGGCCGGCATCGACGACGACTTCTTCGACCTGGGCGGGCACTCCCTGCTGGCCACCCGGCTGGTCAGCAGGGCCCGCACCGCGCTCGGCGCCGAGCTGGCCATCCGGGACCTGTTCGAGGCCCCGACCGTCGCCGAGCTGGCGGCCCGGATCACCGCGGCCGGCGCCGTACGGCGCCCGGCCCTGGAACCCGCGGCCGAGCGGCCCGCCGAACCCCCGCTGTCGTCGGCCCAGCAGCGCCTGTGGGTGATCGAGCAGCTCGAAGGCCCGTCGGCGCTCTACAACTTCCCGCTGGTCGTCCGGCTGCGCGGCGCACTCGACGTCGAGGCGCTGCGGGCCGCGCTGGCCGACGTGGCGGCGCGGCACGAGGCGCTGCGCACGCTCATCGCCGAGCGGGAGGGCCGCCCGTACCAGGACGTCCTCCCGGCCGGGGCCGCCCGCCCGGTCCTGGAGGTGGTCGAGGCCGGTGAGGAGCGGCTCGGCGAGGTCCTGGCCGAGGCCCTCGCCCGCCCGTTCGATCTGACCGCCGAACTCCCGCTGCGCGCCACGGTCGTCCGGCTCGGCGCCCGGGAGCACGTGGTGGCGCTGCTGCTGCACCACATCACCACCGACGAGTGGTCCGACGGCCCGTTCCTGCGCGACCTGTCGGCCGCCTACGCCGCCCGGCTCGGCGGGCGGGAGCCCCGGTGGGAGCCGCTGCCGGTCCAGTACGTCGACTACACGCTCTGGCAGCGGGAGCTGCTCGGCGAGCGCTCCGACCCCGAGAGCCCGGCCGCGCGCCAGCTCGCCTACTGGGCCGAGACCCTGCGGGGCGCGCCCGAGCAGCTCGAACTGCCCGCCGACCGGCCGCACCCGGCGCGGCCGAGCCCGGCCGGCGGGGAACTGGTCGTCGAGCTGGACCCGGAGGACTGCGCGCGGCTGCGCGAGATCGCCCAGGGGGCCGGGGCGAGCATGTTCATGGCGTGCCACGCGGTGGTCGCGGCGCTGCTGCACCGCCTCGGGGCCGGTGACGACCTCCCGCTCGGCGCGCCGATCTCCGGCCGCACCGACGGGGCCCTGGACGAGCTGGTCGGCTTCTTCGTCAACACCCTCGTGCTGCGCACCGACGTCTCGGGCGACCCGACCTTCGCCGAACTCGTGGGCCGGGTCCGGGAGACCGCGCTGGCCGCCTTCTCCCACCAGGACGTGCCGTTCGAAGCCGTGGTGGAGGAGCTGAACCCGGTCCGCTCGCCCGACCGCAACCCGCTGTTCCAGGTGATGGTCGGCTACCGCAACCGCGCCGGCGACGGCTTCGCCATGGCCGGGCTGGAGGTGCTGCCGCAGCCGGTCGAGGCCCGCACGGCCAAGTTCGACCTGGTGTTCGGCTTCGCCGAGGACGCCGGGAGCGGCCGGATCGCCTGCGTGATCGAGTACCGCTCCGACCTGTTCGACCGGTCCACGGTCGCGGCGCTGGGCGGCCGGCTGGCCGCGCTCGTCGGCGCGGTGGCCGCCGATCCGCGGCTGCCGGTCAGCGGCGTCGACGTGCTCACCGAGGCCGAGCGCGAGCAGGTCGTCACCGGTTTCAACCGGACCGGCCGGATCGTTGAGGAGGAGACCTTCCCCGCGCTGTTCCGGCGGCGCGCGGCCGAACGCCCCGGCGCCGTCGCCGTGGTGGACGGGCCGCGCTCGGTCACCTACGTGGAACTGGACGCGCTGTCGGACCGCATGGCCCGCCTGCTGGCCGCCTGCGGCGCGCGCGCCGAGAGCGTGGTCGGCGTGGCGGTGCCGCGCTCGGTGGAGATGGTCGCGGTGATGCTCGGCGCGACCAAGCTGGGTGCCGCCTTCCTCCCCCTCGACCTCGCCCACCCCGCCGACCGCCTGGCCTACATGCTCGGTGACGCGCGGGCGGCGGTCGTCGTGGCGACCGAGCAGGTCGCGGGCAAGGTCCCCGAGGTCGAGGGGTGCGCACCCTGCTGCTCGACGACCCGCGGGTCGCCGGGGAGCTCGCCGCGATCGAGGCGCACGGGCCGTTCCCGCCCGTCGCCATGGACCAGGCCGCCTACGTCATCTACACCTCCGGCTCGACCGGCCGCCCCAAGGGTGTCGTCGTCCCGCACGAGGGGATCGGCAGCCTGGTGGCCACCGCCGTCGACCGGATGGGCCTGACCCCCGACAGCCGGGTGCTCCAGTTCGCCTCGATCGGCTTCGACGTGACGGTCTTCGAACTGTCGATGGCGCTGTGCCACGGCGGGAGCCTGGTGCTCGTCCCCGACGAGGCCCGGGTGCCCGGCCGCGAGCTGACCGACTTCCTCAACGAGCAGCGCATCACCCACGCGATCCTGCCGCCCTCGCTGGTCGCGGCGCTGCCCGCGGAGTGCGAGCCGCCGGAGGGGGCCACCGTGCTGGTCGGCACCGAGACCGTGCCGCCCGCCGTGATCGCACGGTGGGCCGGTCGCCTGCGGCTGCTGGCGGCCTACGGGCTGACCGAGGCGACGGTGAACTCGACTCTGTGGCCGGCCGAGCCGGGCTGGGCGAGGGCGGTGCCCATCGGCGTACCCGACCCCAACACCCGCGTGTACGTGCTGGACGACCACCTGCGCCCGGTCCCGCCCGGCGTGCCCGGGGAGCTGTACGTCACCGGCCGGGGCCTGGCTCGCGGCTACCTGGGACGGCCCGGCCTGAGCGCGGAACGCTTCGTGGCCTGCCCCTTCGGCCCGCCCGGCACGCGCATGTACCGCACCGGCGACCGGGCGCGCTGGCGCGCCGACGGCAACCTCGACTTCCTCGGCCGGGCCGACGACCAGGTGAAGATCCGCGGGTTCCGGATCGAGCCCGGCGAGATCGCCGGGGCGATGACCCGGCACCCGGCCGTCGCCCAGGCGGCGGTCGTGGTGGACCGCGGCGGGAGGGAACCGAGACTGGTCGGCTATGCGGTCCCGAGCCGCGACGGAGGCGGTCTCCCGCCCGACCCTGCCGGAGTCCGCGCGCACGTGGCGGAGCTGCTGCCGGAGTACATGGTCCCGGCCGCGGTGGTGGTGCTCGACGGGCCGCTGCCGCTCACGCCCAACGGCAAGCTGGACCGCCGGGCGCTGCCCGCTCCCGACTGGTCGGCGCTGACCGGTACGGCCCGCCCCGCCACCGGGCGGCAGCGGCTCCTGGCGGAGCTGTTCGCCGAGATCCTCGAACTGCCCGAGGTGGGCGTCCACGACGACTTCTTCCTGCTGGGCGGCCACTCGATGTCCGCGATGCGGCTGCTGGGCCGGGTCCGCACGGTGCTGGAGGCCGACCTCGCCCTGCGTGACGTCTTCGAGGCGCCCACGGTGGCGGCGCTGGCCGAGCGCCTGGGCGACCCGCCGACGGACCGGGGCGTCCGG
>NZ_CDRNDK010000351.1:0-6727 GCF_977012225.1 Planomonospora algeriensis
CGGCCCCACTCGCCCGTCTCGGTGGGCAGGAGCCAGAGCGCGGCGCCGGTCACGGTGGCGAGCGCCCCGGAGGCGAGCACGATGAGGGCGCGGGGCGGGGTGCCCGGCTCGCGGGCGTGGCGGGCGGCGGAGCGGTCTGTCACCACGGACATGTGATCCACCCTCTCGACGACACCGGGTGATCGCTCAGGGTATCGGAGCGAACACCTACAGCATTCGGGGTTCGAACGTTAGCAAGGGGGTGTGCCGCGGCGCGAGCTTTCGGCGGAGTACGGGCGGGGCGGCCGGATAATGAGGTCCATGAAGTTGAGGATCTTCACTGAACCGCAGCAGGGCGCCACCTACGACGAGTTGCTGGTGGTCGCGCGGACCTCGGAGCGGCTGGGGTTCGACGCCTTCTTCCGCTCCGACCACTACCTGCGGATCGGGGCGGGCGACCCCGGTCCCGGATCCACCGACGCCTGGGTGACCCTCGCGGGCCTGGCGAGGGAGACCTCCACCATCAGGCTCGGCACGCTGGTCACCCCGGCGACCTTCCGGCTGCCCGGGCCGCTGGCGATCAGCGTGGCCCAGGTCGACCGGATGAGCGGCGGCCGGGTCGAGCTGGGCATGGGCACCGGCTGGTTCGACGCCGAGCACTCCGCGTACGGCATCCCGTTCCCTCCGGTCGGCGAGCGCTTCGCCCGTTTCGAGGAGCAGCTGGAGATCCTCACCGGGTTGTGGACCACGCCCGCGGACAAGACGTTCTCCTTCGAGGGCGCCCACTACCGGCTCGCCGACTCGCCCGCCCTGCCCAAGCCCGCGCAGAGCCCGAGACCGCCGATCATCATCGGCGGCTTCGGCGCCCGGCGCACCCCGCGGCTGGCCGCGCGTTTCGCCGACGAGTACAACGTGCCGTTCCGCACGCCGGAGGACACCGCCGCGGCCTTCGGGCGGGTCCGTGAGGCGTGCGAGGAGGCGGGCCGTTCCCCGATCGTGCTCTCGGCCGCGCAGACCGTCTGCGTGGGCACCGACGAGGCGGAGCTCGCGCGCCGGGCCGCGGTGATCGGTCAGGACCTCGCCGCGCTGCGTGCCGGAGGGCTGGCGGGCACCCCGCGGAGGTGGTGGAGAAGATCGGCGGGTTCGCGGAAATGGGCGCCGAGCGGATCTACCTGCAGCTGCTGGATCTGGAGGACCTGGAGCACCTGGAGCTCATCGCCGCCGAGGTGCTGCGGCAGGTCTGACCGCGGCCGTCCGCGGACGGCCCGGCCCGCCGGGGGATCACCAGGACGCCCCGGTCGAGCCGGGCCGCCGCCCGGCGGTGCGGCGCGACCGGGGATCACCTGGTCGAGCCGGCCGCCGTCCGGCGCGGCCGGGGGCCGCTCGGACGCCCCGGCCGCCGTCCTGCTCCAGCCGTTAATCGATGGTCCGGCGAATCGGACATGCGGCAGACTGTCCCGGGTGCTGCTCACCATCTCCACGACCGTACGGCCCGCCACCGACCTCGGCTTCCTGCTGCACAAGCACCCGGACCGGGTCCAGGAGTTCGGCCAGTCGTACGGCACGGCCCGCGTCTTCTACCCGGAGGCGAGCGAGGAGCGCTGCACCGCGGCGCTGATGCTCGACGTCGACCCGGTCCGCCTGGTGCGCTCACGCGGCCGGTCCACCCCCGACTACGCGCTGGGCCAGTACGTCAACGACCGGCCCTACGCCGCGTCGTCGCTGCTGGCCGGGGCGCTGGCGGACGTCTTCCGCACCGCGCGCACCGGACGCTGCGCGAGCCGCCCCGAACTGGCGGCAGGGCCCATCCCCCTGGAGATCGCGCTTCCCGCCCTGCCCTGCCGGGGCGGCCCCGAGCTGGCGCACCGCCTGTTCGAGCCGCTGGGCTGGGAGGTCGAGGCGCGGGCCGTACCGCTGGACGAGGGCTTCCCCGAGTGGGGCGACTCCCGCTACGTGCGGCTGTCGCTGCGCGGCGAGGTCCGGCTGGCCGACGCGCTCAACCAGCTCTACGTGCTGCTGCCCGTCCTGGACGACGCCAAGCACTACTGGATCGCCTCCGACGAGGTGGACAAGCTCATCCGCGCCGGAGAGTCCTGGCTGGCCGCCCACCCGGAGAGGGGACTGATCACCCGCCGCTACCTCGGCCGCCGCTGGGCCCTGACCCGGACGGCCTTCGCCCGCCTGGCCGAGCTCGGCGACGACGTGGAGGAGCTGGAGCCCCCCGCCGAGGAGGAGCCCGCCGAGACCGCCGTGCCCTCGCGGGGCGGCTCGGCGGAGGACGGGAACGGGACGGAGGCCGGAGGCAGGAAGCCGCTGAACGTGCTGCGCCGGGAGGCCGTGCTCGCCGTACTGGGCGAGCTGGGCGCGCGCACGGTCATCGACCTGGGCTGCGGGACCGGCCAGCTGGTCGGGGCGCTGCTGGCGGACCCGTCGTTCACCAGGGTCGCCGGGACGGACGTGTCGTCCCAGGCGCTCACCGTCGCCGCCCGCAAGCTGCGGCTGGACCGCATGCCCGACCGGCAGAGGGCGCGGCTGGAGCTGTTCCAGGGGGCACTGACCTACACCGACGACCGGTTCGCCGGCTACGACGCCGCCGTCCTGATGGAGGTCGTCGAGCACGTCGATCCGCCGCGCCTGGCCGCTCTCGAACGCGTGGTCTTCGGCGCCGCCCGGCCCGGCCACGTGATCGTGACGACGCCCAACGCCGAGTACAACGTCCGCTACGAGTTCCTGACGGGCATGCGCCACCCCGACCACCGCTTCGAGTGGACCCGGGCCGAGTTCGCCGCCTGGGCGGAGCGGATCTGCGCCGAGTACCGCTGCACCGCCGCGTTCCGGCCCGTCGGGGACGACGACCCCGAGGTCGGCCCGCCCACGCAGCTGGCCGTCTTCACCCTGGGAGGGGCGGAATGACCGAGGAGAGCGCCGTTCTCGCGAGCGGAGAGGGACCGGCGGACGAGACCGCCGGGCAGGAGGGGAGGGGCGGGGTGAGCAGGATCACCGTGCCGGAGATGTCGCTGGTCGTGCTCGTCGGGGTGTCCGGGAGCGGGAAGTCGACCTTCGCGCGCCGGAACTTCGCGCCGACCCAGGTGGTCTCCTCCGACTTCTGCCGCGGCCTGGTGGCCGACGACGAGAACGACCAGGCGGCCACCCCGGACGCCTTCGACGTGCTCCACTACATCGTGCGCACCCGGCTGCGCCGCGGCCTGCTCACGGTCGTGGACGCCACCAACGTGCAGTGGGAGGCCCGCAAGCAGCTCATCGACCTGGCCAAGTCGGAGAACGTCCTGGTCGACGCGATCGTCCTGGACGTCCCCGAGGAGGTCGCGATCGCGCGCAACGAGACCAGGCCCGACCGCGACTTCGGACCGCAGGTGGTCCGGCGGCAGCGCAAGGACCTGCGGCGCTCCCTGGGGAAGATCTCCCGCGACGGCTTCCGCCGCGTGCACGTGCTGCGCGGCGCCGACGAGATCGAGGCCGCAGAGGTCGTCACGGAGCGGGCGTGGACCGACCGGCGCGAGCTGACCGGGCCGTTCGACGTCATCGGCGACGTGCACGGCTGCCGCGCCGAGCTGGAGACGCTCCTGCGCGAGCTGGGCTGGCAGGTCACCCCGGCCGGCGCGACCCACCCCGAGGGCCGCACCGCGGTGTTCGTCGGCGACCTGGTGGACCGCGGCCCCGACACGCCGGGCGTGCTCCGCCTCGTCATGGGCATGGTCGCCGCCGGGACCGCGCTGTGCGTGTCGGGCAACCACGAGCAGAAGCTCGCCCGCGCGCTGAACGGGCGCAAGGTGCGGGTCGCGCACGGGCTGCAGGAGTCGCTCGACCAGCTCGCCGCCGAGCCGGAGGAGTTCCGGAAGGCCGCGCTGGAGTTCATGGACGGCCTGATCAGCCACTACCAGCTCGACGGCGGCAGGCTCGTCGTCGCGCACGCCGGGCTGAAGGAGGCCTACCACGGCCGCGCCTCGGGCCGGGTGCGCTCCTTCGCGCTGTACGGCGACACCACCGGCGAGACCGACGAGTACGGCCTGCCGGTGCGCTACCCCTGGGCGCGGGAGTACCGCGGCCGGGCCACGGTCGTCTACGGGCACACGCCGGTCACCGAGCCCGAGTGGGTCAACAACACCATCTGCCTGGACACCGGCGTGGTCTTCGGCGGGCGGCTGACCGCGCTGCGCTACCCGAGCCGGGAGATCGTCTCGGTGCCCGCCGAGAAGGTCTGGTACGAGCCCGCCCGGCCGCTGGCCGCCCCCGGCCAGGAGGCGGGCCGGCGGGACCCGGGGCTGCTCTCCATCGACGACGTGCGCGGCACCCGGCACATCGAGGTGCGCCACGGCGGCGGCCGGATCAAGGTCAGGGAGGAGAACTCCGCCGCCGCGCTGGAGATCATGAGCCGGTTCGCGGTGGACCCGCGCTGGCTGGTCTACCTGCCGCCGACGATGGCCCCGCCGGAGACCTCCCGGCTGGACGGCTACCTGGAGCACCCGGCGGAGGCGTTCGCCGAGTTCGCCGCGGCCGGGGTGCGGCGGGTGGTGTGCGAGGAGAAGCACATGGGCTCGCGGGCGGTGGCCGTACTGGCCAGGACACCCGAGGTCGCGGCGGCGCGCTTCGGCGTCGCGGACGGCAGCTCGGGCGCCGTGCACACCCGGACCGGCCGGCCGTTCTTCAGCGACCCCGCGGTCGCCGGGGAGCTGGTGGACCGGCTCCGGCGGGCGTGCGCGCCGCTCATGGACGAGCTGGGCTCGGACTGGCTGGTCCTGGACGGCGAGCTGCTGCCGTGGTCGGCCAAGGCGGAAGGGCTGATCCGCAGCCAGTACGCGTCGGTGGGGGCGGCGGCCCGCACCGCGCTGCCGGAGGCGGTCGCGGCGCTGGAGGCCGCCGCCGGACGCGGCCTGGACGTGGGCGGGCCGCTGGAGCGCACCCGGCGCCGGCTGGAGAACGCCGCCCGGTTCAGGGACGCCTACGCACGCTACTGCTGGCCGGTGGCGGGCCTGGACGGCATCCGCCTGGCCCCGTTCCAGATCCTGGCCTGCGAGGGCCGGGCGACGGCCGTGACCGAGCCGCACCCGTGGCACCTGGAGATGCTGTCGCGGCTGGACGACCCGCTGATCGCGCCCACCCGGCACGTCTACGCCGACCTGGACTCGGCGGAGTCGAAGCAGGCGGCGACCGCGTGGTGGTCGGCGCTGACCGCCGAGGGCGGCGAGGGCATGGTGGTCAAGCCGGTCACCGTGCCCGCCGAGCCGGCGCGCCCGGGCCGGGTCCAGCCGGGGATCAAGGTGCGCGGGCGGGAGTACCTGCGGATCATCTACGGTCCCGACTACACCGAGAGCCTGGACGTGCTGCGCAACCGGTTCCTGGGGCGGAAGCGCTCCCTGGCGCTGCGCGAGCACGCGCTCGGGCTGGAGGCGCTGTCCCGGCTGGCGGGAGGAGAGCCGCTGTGGCGGATCCACGAGGCGGTCTTCGCCGTCCTCGCGCTGGAGTCCGAGCCGGTGGACCCCCGGCTGTAGGGGGTGTTCCGCGCCCGGGGCTCGGGGAGGGCCGGGGACGGGGATCCGCAGAGACCTCAGGTCCCCGGCTCCGCGGCCGGGCCGGTGATCAGCGCCTTGACCGTGAGCACCTCCTCGCCCGGGGGCCCGGTCAGGCGGATCGCGAGCTCCCAGACCCCGGCCATGGAGAAGAGCCCTCCCTCGGCCAGGAAGCGGCCGGGCTCCGGCTCCCGCGCGACGACCTCCGGCGTGGCGTGTCCCATCTCGGGCATCACGGCCGACAGCACGACGGTGTCCGCGTCACCGGAGTCCAGCAGCACCTCGACCGCCCCCTTCCCGGCCACCGGTTCGCCGATCAGCACGGTCACGGCGTAGCGCGTCCCGGTGACGGTCAGCCGGAGGGGCTCGTCGCCGCCCCGGCCGAGGACGAAGAACGCCGCGGCGGCCGTCACCAGGCAGACGGCGGCGACGAGGGCACGTCTCATCGGACCGCCTCCGGTGCCGCGACGTCGACGGTGAACGGCACGGTGACGATCCGGTCGCCGGTGGCGTACTGCGCCCAGGCGAGGTAGCGCCCCGCGGCGGGGAAGCCGAAGGTGAAGCGGAGCCTGCCGGTCCCGGCCGACCCCATCTCGTGCACGTGCCCCAGGAAGGCGCCGTCCTGGCTCCGTACGATCAGGTGGCCCGCCATGCCGAGCCAGGGGCGCACCGCGCCCGAGGTCTCGACCTCGATCGTCGCGGGCGCCCGGCGACGGGAACGGCCGGGCGCAGCCGCGGCGGACCCGGCCGGCCGGCGGGTCCGGTGGGGGAGGGTTCGGCGGCCGCGGATTCGGCGGCGGCGGGTCCGATGGCGGCGGGCTCGGCCGCGGTTTCGGCGAGGGTTTCGGCGGGGGAGGGCTCGCCGCCGACGGTGAACTCGCCGGTGACGAGCTGCCCGCCGGAGTCCTCCCGCTCCAGTTCGGCGTAGGCCAGATGGCGGCCCGGCCGCGTCGCCCGCATCCTGACCTCCAGCCGCCCGGGAGCCGTCCGCAGCGGGTGCACGTGGTGGAAGGCCCGCCCGTCCTCACTGGTGACGACCAGGTGGGCCAGTGCCTCGTGGTGCACGGCCAGGTCGTCCACCGGCAGGCCGGTGGAGCCGTCGACGAGGTCGATCCGGAGGGTGAACTCCTGCCCCGCAGCCGGGCGGGCGGGCACCGTCGCCACCCGTCCCTGCACGAACGGGCGCCCCTGCGCCCCGGCCTCGGCCGTGGGGGCGGCGC
>NZ_CDRNDK010000352.1:0-6722 GCF_977012225.1 Planomonospora algeriensis
CGGCGGAACGAGGCTCGGCCGAGCCGGTAGAGCAAGGTGGCCATGAAGCATCCTTTCGTGATGCCCGGATGATCGGGGAGGAGGGGAAGCACGGTCGAGGACGGGTTCCGAGCCGGAGACGACCGGGCCCGGACCCGCACCGCGGCGGACTCGCGGCCGCGGCACGGCCTCGACGATGGCGGACCGGACCGGGCAGGTTCACGGACCCGGGGGTGGAGACGGGATCTCCACCCCCGGGTCGATGATCTGGTCCCGCGGGCGTGGATAGTCTCGGCGCCGTGTCGTTTCTCACCAGTCCTGCCGTGCGCCGGGGCGCGAGCCTGCTACTGGCGGCCTACCTCCTCTTCACCGCGGTGGACGCGGTGGCGGACGCCGCCGCGCGCCTGGGATGGGCGGGCTTCGCGGCGGCCCTCCCCGCCGCGGCCTTCGCCTGCCTGCCGTGCCTGTGGGTGCTCCTGCGGGGGCACGAGCGCAGGAGCAACGCCGCGCTGCTCGCGCTGTCCGTGCTCGGCGGACTCTGCCTCCACCTGGTCGCCCCCTACGAGGGCATGGAGTTCCTGTACTTCGTGATCTACGCCGCCCCGTTCCGCACCGGGATCCGCTCCGCCGTGGCACTGGTGCTGCTGGACGCGGCCGGTTTCGCCGGCGTCGCCCTCCTGGGCGGGATCCAGGCCCCGGCCGTCATCGCGAACCTGCTGGGTCTGACCTACTCGGCGGTCTTCGTGTTCCTGGTGCGGCAGCTCCTGGTCACCCGCCTCCGGACCGCGGAACTGGTCGAGGCACGGGCGGGTGAGGCCGTACTCGCCGAGCGGACCAGGCTGGCCAGGGAGATCCACGACGTGCTGGCGCACTCGCAGTCCGCGCAGATCCTGCACCTGGAGGGCGCGCGGCTGCTGCTGGAGCGCGGGGGCGACCCGGCGGAGGCGCTGGACCGGGTCAACCGCGCCGTACGGCTCGCCCGGACGGGCCTGGAGGAGACCCGCCGGGCCCTCGACGCGCTGCGCGGACCGGAACTGCCACTGGCCGAACGACTGGAGCGGCTCGCGGTCGAGTTCCGGTCGGTGACCGGCACCGGCTGCGCGGTGTCGGTCACCGGGGACCTGGAGCCGCTGGAGGCGCAGGCGCGGCTGGCCGTGGCGCGGACGGCGCAGGAGGCCCTGACGAACGTGCGCAAGCACGCGCCCGGCGCGTCGGTCTCGGTGGCGCTGCGCCGCCGCGGCGACTGGTGCGAGCTGGAGGTGCGCGACACCGGAGGAGCCCGGGGCGGCTTGTCGCCGGCCGGCGGAGGCTACGGGCTCATGGGCATGCGGGAGCGGGCCGAGCTGATCGGGGGATCACTGAAGACGGGACCCTCCGGCGACGGGTTCGGGGTGCTGCTGCGGATTCCGGTGTCGGCATGACGGGCGGGGTGCGGGTGGTGGTCGCCGACGACCAGACCGTGGTACGGGAAGGACTGGTGCTGCTGCTCGGGCTGCTGCCCGAGGTCCAGGTGGTGGGTGTGGCGGCCGACGGCGAGGAGGCCGTCGGGGTCGCCGGGGAGATCCGGCCGGACGTGGTCCTGATGGACCTGCGCATGCCCCGGATGGACGGGGTGGAGGCCACCCGGAGGATTCGTGCCGCCTACCCGGAGGTCCAGGTCCTCGTCCTGACGACCTACTCCGACGACGAGTCGGTCCTGGCCGCGATCCGTGCCGGAGCCCGCGGTTATCTGACGAAGGACACCGACGCCGAGGGGCTCGCCTTCGCGCTGTCCGCGGTGGCCGAGGGCCGGACCCAGTTCTCCCCGGAGGTGCAGCAGCGGCTGGCGGAGGCCGCGGTGGGCACCCGCCGGGCCCCCCGGCTGCCGGACGGGCTGACCCCGAGGGAGGGCGAGGTGCTGCGGTTGATCGCGGCCGGGCGCTCCAACGCCCAGATCGCGGGCGAGCTGTTCATCTCCGAGGCGACGGTGAAGACCCACATCAATAACCTCTTCGCCAAGGCGGGCCTGCGGGACCGGGCCCAGGCCGTCGCCTACGCCTTCCGGCACGACCTGGGACCCTCGGCGGGATGACCTCCGCCGGTCCCCGGCGGAGCACGGCGACGGCGGACGCCACCGCGACCGGGGACCCTACTTGTGCCGGAAATAAGCTCTCTCAGCGCCCTGCCTGGGATTACTTCCCGAGGGCTACTCTGAGCTGGACTCTCACTGTGGGCTGGTTCTCGTTGTTTGAGGGCGTTTCTCGCGTTCGTGTGCCTTGATGGACATGGAGCCTGAACGACGTCCCGCGATCATGTGCCCCCTCGAAGTACCTCCAGTCGGTTACGAGTAGTCGGCACGCGGTTGAGCGATACCGGGTCCACCGGTGTGCAGTGTCGGTGCGTAACCCTCCACAGGAGCGGGAAGGGCCTCGATGCAGGCTGGCGAGCAGGCGTTGACCAGCAGCGGCAGCACGTCGGTGCCGACACCCAAGGAGATCCAGACCTGGTGGAGCCCGGCCCCGGCGATCGCCCGGTCACAGACGCTGCACGCCCGGATCGCGTCGATGCCCCACATCTTGGGGTCGAGATCGCTGATGTCGAGGTCGTGGGTCGATGCCCTGCTCGGTTGGAGCTGAGGAAACGGCGGTCGGATCTTGACGTTGCCGTACAACGAACGGGTGCTGACCGTGCTGGCCTTCAACTGCCGGCACCGGGTCAGCTCGTAGGGGAACCAGTGCAGGCGATGCGAGGTATAGGGGGTGAACTCCCGCAGGCCGGTCATCGCGCCGATCTCGGGCGGGATCCGCACCAGGTTGCTGCCGTAGAGCACCAAGTGCTTGACCTTGGCGAGCTTGGCAATGGTCGGCGGCAGGGTGATGATCTGGCGTCGCTCGTCCGGGCTGAGCTCGGCCAGTGGCCGGAACTCCTCCCGGCCGTCGGCCGCCGCTTCTTCCACGAGATCGAGCAAGCGGTGCCAGGCGGCAGCGGCCGTGTCCTGACGTTCAGCGTGGAAACGCACCACGCGTGGTCGCCGGCGGATCCTGTGCTGGTCGAAACACCGGCAGATCTCTTTGCTGGTCAAGTACCCGCCTTCGTCCGTCCACGGCACCAGGCCATCGGCCGGTGGCCAGGGGCGTCTCGTCCTCCTGGTCACCCTACTCAGATGTCACAGTAGAGCTCGGACTTCCGCCTGCCCGTTTCCGACCTGCGCCGATCATGTCGATTGGTGTTCTGACCAGGCAATACAGCTCTCAGTATCTTCCATCGACTTCCGGCGTTTCACGGCGTCGGACGGAACCAGAACGGAACTGGGATCGTGCCTCGGACCGCCCGGAAGCAGGCCTCAGGCGGGTGGCTGTTCCTCGGGAAGCGGCGGCCGGACGTGTTTACGCATGGCTTCCTCGCACGCGCCGAATGAGAGGAAGTTGCGGCGCGCCTGGGTCAAGCTCAAGCGACCGTTCGGGCCACCCGGTACGACGTCGGCGTCGGGGTCGTCCTGGCCGTCGTCCTCCCAGAAGCACACCGGACAGATCTCGAATCCGCCCCTCTCGTCCAAGGTCATGTACCCGCAGCATGGACAGCCGTAAGGTCCATCCTCCGGACCTCGAAGCACTGGGTTGTTGCGTAGTTCAGGGTCCACGGCGGCCATCGTAATCACTAAGATCACGAATCCTGGGGCCGTTTCCCGGACCTCTTGGCCCCAGGACGCCGGAGAGGCGTTTCCGCAGCTCAATGGCATTTGGCAAGATATGGAAAGCGTTAGGGGACGTGGTGCTCATTCGGTTGCGCGCATGACGTGTGGCCCCCGTCCGGGATAGGTCAGGATCCGGAGGACCAGTTCCTACGGGGTCGGGGAACCGTCTACGATCATGCGCCGAGCGCCCGCCACCGCCTCCTTCAAGGCCATCCGATCCACATCCTCCACCTCACCGACCAACCGGATGAGGTGATCACCCCGAATCGTCATGTACTCGTGGCGCCCCCCGCCGGTGCGATACCAGCCCACCTCGTCGCGCTCGCAGCTCACCGACGTCTCCAACGGCTCGGTGGCCTTGGCCGGCGCAGCGGGCGTCCTCGACCGTTCCGCTCTCGATGGTCAACTCCGCATGCCGCCCGCCCGGCGCGTTGTAAACGGCCACGAAGCTCCCGTGGATGCCGCCGACGGCCTGCTCATCCAGCTCGTATCCGGCCAGGTCGACCACGTAGATGAGATCCGGTGCCACGCCCTCGCCCAAAGCATGGTCCAGTGCAGTCTGACTGAGCGAAGTCTGTGAACTACAGCCGGTCAACACAGTGAGCCAGAGGACCGCGAGGGGAAGGAGACGACGAATCACAGAACTACTTTGCCCTAAGGCGGAAACGCGCCCGCCACATGGGGCCATACGGCGGAGAGCCGCATCGAGCGGGTCGTCCGCCCCCTGGTCAGAACGAGACCTCTACGAGCACCGACGGCCATGTCCAGCGAAGCGCTGGGCTGGTTGCGGTGATCTGTGTGCCGGGGACGCATCATCCGAGGCCACCCCGCTCAGCGATCCAGCCGCATCTCCTAACGGATTCCCCAAGGTAAACGATCAGCTCTCGAAGATCTTCCGAGGATGCGCCGTCACCTGACCAATCCGCCTGGCCGACCGTGCCCGTCGAGCCATGGACGCCTTCTTCACCGCTGGGCCGTGTGCCCCCGATGTGCCCTAGGCGAGATCAGCACGGGTGTACACCCTGGTCAGAGCGTCACGGCTCTACTTGTGCCGGAAGTAGACGAACAGGCGGCCGTGGTTCTTGGCGTCCTTGTCGATGCGGTGGTACAGCGCCTTGATCTCCTTCTGGTCCAGGAAACGCAGCACCTTCTTCTTGAGCTGGCCCGAACCCTTCCCGGGGATGATCTCGACCTCGGTCGCCCGCTTCCTGATGGCCTCGTCGATGATCCCCCGCAGCGCTTTGTCGATCTCCCCGCCCCTGTTGTAGATGGGGTGCAGATCCAGCTTGAGCTTCAAACGGGCCTCCCGGGCGTCGCGTCCGGCCAGTCTACGCGCGGCGACCCCATGCATCCATCTCTCAGTTGCAAGTCATTCGCAACAAGGTTACTGTCGGGGCGCTCCACCGACCCCTGGAGGGATCCATGAGGCTGGCCCGGCGCCTGGCCGCCCTGTTCGTGACGTCCGGTCTGCTGGCCTGCGCCTGCTCGGCCCCCTCCGCCGGTCCGGCCGCGCCCGCCGACGGCACGTTCGTGATCGGCCTCGGCTCCGAGCTCGACACCCTCAGTCCCGTGATGGGCTACGCCCCCGACGGCGGTTCCCTCATCTACGAGGGACTGATGAGCCGGGAGCCCGATCTGTCCCTCACCCCCGCGGTCGCCGCCGCCCCGCCGACCGTCTCGGCCGACGGCCTGACCGTCTCCTTCACCCTGCGCGACGGATTGAAGTTCCACGACGGCAGGCCGGTGACCGGCGCCGACGTCGAATACACCTACGAGGCCGTGCTGGACGAGGCCAACGACTCCCCGATCCGGGGCGACTACGCCGCGATCGAGAAGGTGGACGCCCCCGACCCGCGGACCGTCGTGTTCACTCTCGCCCACCCCTACGCTCCGCTGGCCCAGCGCGCCACCCTGGGCATCGTGCCCGCCGGCGATCCGCTGACCGGCGACCGGCCCGTCGGCTCGGGACCGTACCGGTTCGTCTCCAGGACGCCCGGAGACAAGATCGTGCTGGAGGCGAACCGGGACTACCGGGCGGGCCCGCCCGCCCTCGCCCGGCTGGTGCTGGCCTTCGCCGAGGACGACAACGTCCGCGCGACGCGGATGTCCGCCGGGGAGTTCGACACCGTGATCCTGCCGCCCAAGGCCGCCGCCCGGTTCGAGGGGCAGCCGGACGTCACGGTGCACAAGGTGCCCAGCGCCGACTACCGGGGCATCATGTTCCCCCTCGGCCGACCCGTCACCGGCGACCGGACGGTCCGCCGCGCGCTCGGCCTGGCCGTCGACCGCCAGGCGATGGTGGACGTCGTCCTCGCCGGGGCGGGCGCCCCCGCCTTCGGTCCCGTCTCCCCCGACACCGCCTGGCACAACCCGGCGGTGACCGGCGCCCCGGCAGGCGACCCCGAGGCCGCACGCCGGCTCCTGCAGGAGGACGGCTGGATCCCCGGCGAGGACGGCGTCCGGGTCAAGGACGGGGTCCGCGCCGCGTTCACGCTGATGTATCCGGCGGGCGACTCCCTGCGCAAGGAGCTGGCGCTGGCCGTGGCCTCCGACGCCAAGGCGGTCGGGGTGGACGTCCGGCTCGCCGGGCTCGACTGGGACGCGATCGAGCCGCGCATGGCCACCGACGCCCTGATCATGGGATACGGCAGCCCGTACGACCCCGACTACGTCAACTACGAGCTGTTCCACAGCTCGTATGCGCGCCGGGGCTTCTTCAACCCGGGCGGCTACGACGACCCCGAGGTGGACAGGCTGCTGGAGACCGGACGCCGGTCCGGGGACCCGGCGGTCCGGCAGCGGGCCTACCGGGACTTCCAGAAGATCGTCCACGACGAGGAGGTCTGGACCTACCTGGTCTTCCTCAAACACGTCTACGTCGTCCGCGGCGCGTACGAGGGCGTACGGCCCGGCGTGGACGCCCACGAGCACGCCACCGGCGGCCTGTTCCGCGACATCCACACCTGGAAGCCGGCCGCATGAGCCCCGCACCGGACACCGGCGGCGTGCTCCCGCGCGGAGACGGCCGGCCGGGCCTCGGGCCCGGGACTCCCGGCACGCCCCCCGGCCC
>NZ_CDRNDK010000353.1:0-6701 GCF_977012225.1 Planomonospora algeriensis
GTGACCGCGCGGTACGCCGAGACGGCCGTGGTGCTGGAGCGGGCGGCGCTCGTCGCCGAGTCCCGGCCGGCGGCCGCGGCCCCCCGCCCGCACCAGTGGCAGTACCGCAGGTACGTCACCGTGCAGCCGAACGGGGACGGCGAGGTGCAGGAGCACGAGGAGTGGCTCCGCTACGACGGCCGGCAGAACGCCGAATACGGCCTGGACGGCGCTTTCCGGGTCCAGGACGTGCCGCCGGACCCGGGCGACGACGACCTCTCACCGGAGAAGTACGCCGAGAGGCTCCGCAGACTGCCGACGGACCCCGACGAGCTCCTGGCGCACGTCACAGGGGACCGGCACTGGATCGACCTGCCGAAGGAGGCCTCGGGCGGGGCCGAGCCCCCCGACGCCCGCGCCTTCCGGGTGCTCTCCGTCTACCTGGGCCAGCGGGCCGTCATGCCGCCGGAACTGGAGGCGGCGATCTACCGCGCGCTGGCGAGGATCCCCGGGGTGGCGGTGGAGCTCGGCGTCCGGGACGCGGCGGGCCGGGCGGGACTGGGCGTCTTCCACCGTCCCGCGGGAGAGGAGCGGGAGCGCCGCTACCTCATCCTCGAACCGGACACCTTCCGCTACCTGGGGAGCCGGACCGTGTGGCTGCGCGACGAGGTGATCGGCGGGGAGGTGGCGTTCCCCGCGGGCAGCGCCTACGTCACGGCCGAGCTGGCCTCGACGATCGTGGACCGGCCCGGGCAGCGGTCCTGACCGCCCGCGGCGGGCCCGCCACCGGGGGCCGGGCCCGCCGCGGCGCCGATCAGGACGGCCGGAAGAGCGTGCCCGTCTCCTCCGGCCCGAGGATCCCCCCGAGGCAGCGGTAGGTGCGGTCGCCGTCGGCGAACTGCTGCTTCGAGGGCGGCAGCACCGTCGAGCGCCACTTCCCGGCGGCGATCTTGCGGGCGTCGCCGTACCGGGAGGCGAGCATGATCCGCGACGCGCACACCTTCTTCACGGTCGGGTTCTTCTCCACCACCTGCTGGACGTGGGTGGAGACGTCCGACGGCAGGGTGGCGACCGCGTAGGTCTCCCAGTAGTGCGCCTCCTCGCAGCCGACCCGTCCCGCGCTCGCGTCGCCGGCCATGACGAGCAGACCGCTCCAGCACTCGGCCTCCGCCACGCACGCGGCCCCCGCCCCGGAGACCCCGGCGGCGGCGCAGCCCGCGGTGACGGTGTCGACCCCCTCGATCGCGGCGGACTCCGCCGGAGCCTCCTCCCCGGCGGAACCCTCGCTCCCGCTGGGGGCCGTACCCCCGTCCGCCGCGGGCCCGCCGGTGCTCTCCCCGGTGGAGGAGAACCCGGCCGACAGGCCGCCCCCCACGCCGCCCTCCATGTACATCAGCCCGACCCCGGCCAGCAGCAGGATGACGAACGCCACCGTCACGGCGGCGAACACCTTGCCGTTGGACCCGCCGGACGCCGCGGGGACCGCGGGGGCCTGGGTGTGCGCGAGTTCCCGCAGGCCGGGCGAGGTCAGATGCGCGCGCACCGGTTCACCACCGGGCCCGCCCCCCGTTCCAGACGGACCGGAGGGACCGGACGGACCGGACGGCGGCCGTCCGGGCGGCATGCCGTACGGCGAGGGCCCGGTGGCGGACGGCCCTCCCGCGGGGAGCCCCGTCGCGAACCCGGACGGGGTCGCCGAGGGGGTCGCGGGGGAGAAGGGAGGGGGGCTGCGGCGTGCCGGGCCAGGCGCAGGTCGGTGAGAGCGTCGCGCAGGGCCGCGACCGAGGGGGTGCGCCGGGCCGGATCCGAGACCATCGCCTGCCGGAGCACCTCGGTCAGCTCCGGCGGCACCCCCGGGATCTCGGGGATCGGCTGCCGGTGCAGAGCCATGATGACCGCGAGGTTGGCCACGCCGCTCTCCGGGAAGCGCGGCGGGCGGCCCGACAGCAGCGCGTACAGCGTGGCGGCCAGGGAGTAGACGTCCCCGGCCGCGGTGGGCTCGGTCAGCTCGAACGCCTCTGGCGGGGCGTAGGCGGGCGTGAGCGACTCGCGGGTCACCGACATCTCGCCGCCCGCCGACGGCATGGTGGCCAGCCCGAAGTCCGACAGCACCACGTTGCCGTAGCGGTTGATCAGGATGTTGGCGGGCTTGATGTCGCGGTGCAGCACGCCTGCGGCGTGCGCGGCCGAGAGCGCGTCGGCGATCCGGACGCCGATGTCGGCGACCTCGGCCGGAGCCAGCCGCCCCTCGGCGCGCAGCCGGTCCAGCAGCGACCCGCCGGGGCACAGCTCCAGCACCATGTACGGCCGGCCGTCGGGCAGCACCCCGGCGTCGTAGACGTGCGCGACGTGCGGGTGGCCGGACAGCGCCCCGGCCGAGGTGACCTCGCGCATGAAGCGGCGCCGGTCGCGCTCGGAGACCAGGACCCGGTTGTCGACCTTGAGCGCGACCTCCCGGTCCACGGCCAGCTGCCGGGCCCGGTAGACGATCCCGAAACCGCCCTGACCGAGCACGCCGGACACCTCGTAGCCCGGGACCGCCACGGCACCTGCTTCGGCCACCTGCCACCTCCTGGAGAGAGCGGCAAGATTACCGGAAGTTCGCTTTCATCCTGGTTGAATTACGTTCGGTCAGGTCGTCCAGCAGCTCGTCCCACATCGCGCCGACCGTGTCGAGGTCGTACCCGGAGGCCGTCACGAGGGCGTTCCGGCCGAGCCTGCGGCGCAGCTCCCGGTTCTCGATCAGCCGGCAGACGGCCTCGGCCAGCGCGGACGGCTTCTTGGAGCCCACGAGCAGCCCGTCGTGCCCGTGGGTGATGATCTCCCCCGGTCCGTGCGGGCAGTCGAAGCTCACCACCGGCACGCCCTTGCTCATCGCCTCCAGGATCGTCATGCCGAATCCCTCGTAGCGCGAGCTGACGACGTAGACCGACGCCTTCGACAGCTCCACGCCGAGCTCCGCCGCGCGCCCCATCAGGAACACCCGGCCGGACAGGCCCGCCTCCTCGATCCTGGCGTGCAACCGGTCCTCCGCCTTCCGCGTGCCCGCGCCGTAGATGCGCAGCACCCAGTCCGGGTGCTCGGCCGCGATGTGCCTCCAGGCCGCGATCAGGCGGTCGAAGCCCTTGGCGTGCACCAGCCGGCCGGCGGCGGCCACGACCTTCTCCTCCAGCCCCGAGACGTCGCCCGCGAGGTCGGGAAGGGCGTTGGGGATGCGGACCAGCCGCCGCGGCGGGGCGGCCCTCAGCAGCCTGGCGTACTGGTCCCGGTCGGCCCGGGTGAGGGTGACGAAGGCGTCGAACCTGCCGTACCGCCGCTTGGCCAGGCGCAGGATCTCCGGAGCGTGCACGCCGTACGTGACGTGCTCCTGGCCGACGGTGACGACTTCGGGAGGCGCGAACAGCGCGGTGACGAGGTTGAAGGCGGGGCGGGTGGAGACCACGACGCCGGACCGGAACGAGCGCAGGCGGCGCACCAGGCACAGGTCGGTCCAGAGGTTCAGGGCGTGGTGCACCCGCTCCTGCTCGGGCACCAGGACGCTGGGGAAGCGCGACAGCAGCCGGGCGAGCGGCCCGGCGGGCACGGTCCGGTCGTCCAGGAACGACACCCGCACGCCGGGCGGAACGGGGAAGAACGGCTCCCTGGCCGTACGGACCACGCTGACGATCTCCACCTCGCGCTCCCGCGCGAGGTAACCGGCGAGGTTGAGCACGGTACGGATCGTCCCGCCCATGCCGTAGGCGTGCTGCAGCAGGATCCGGACCGTCCCGGCGTCCGCGCGCGCCCGGTGCGCCCGCCTGGCGTTGAGCGCCTTCAGCGACCACAGCGCCACCCGCGCCGCCAGCCCGCGCACCCTCCCCGCCGGCTTCCTCACCGCTTTCCCCATCGAATCGCCCGCCACCTGAAGAGTCCCCTGCCCGACCGGTCCGCCCGCCCGAAGGCGCGTCCTGCGAGGCTGGCCCTGCCCGGGATAAAGGGAAATATCCTTTGGAAAGCGCCATGAGACCTTTAGGGGAGAAAGGGTCTTCACGGTGAGGTCTCCGGGAGGGATCTTCCGGCGGGGCGGGAACCGGCGGTTCCGGGACCGGCCTCCCCGCTTATGCTGATCTCTCTTCCGAGAGGGGGCATTCGTGAGCGGACGGGATCCGGAGCGGCGGCGGGCGCTCCTGGACGCCGCGGACCGGGTGATCCGGCGGGAGGGCCCGGAGGCGTCCATGGCCGCGATCGCCGCCGAGGCCGGGATCACCAAGCCCATCCTCTACCGGCACTTCGGCGACAAGAGCGGGCTCTACCAGGCGCTGGCCGGCCGGCACGTCCGGAGCGTGGTCGCCCTCCTGCGGCCCGAGTTCGACAGGGCCGGGGCCGACCTGCGCGGCCGTGCGCGCTCGGCGGTCACCGCCTACCTCGACATGATCTCGGCCAACCTGAACCTCTACCGGTTCCTCTTCCACCGGGCCGGGGCGGAGGACAGCCGGACCCACTCCCAGATGACCGCGGTCGTGCGCGGGCTGGGGGAGGAACTCGGCCGGGTGATCGCCGCGGAGTCCGACGTCCTCGACCCGGTCCGCGCCCAGGTGCTCGGGCACGCCTTCGTCGGCATGGTCCAGGCCACCGGGGACTGGTGGCTGGAACACCCCGAGGTGGACCGGGGCGAGGTCGTCGAGGGCCTGGTCAGCGTGATCGCGGCGACGATGTCCGGCACCTCGGCGCCGGCGGCCCGTCCCCGCTGACCACTCCATCCGCCGTGCCTGCCGCGGCTACTCTCCGAAGCGGGACAGCTTCCCGTGGGAACGGGCGTAACGCAGCGTCCACGCGAACAGCCCCAGCGCCGCCGCGAGGTAGACGACGGCCAGCAGCGCCGCCCAGGCCAGGCTGTCCCACGGTACGGCGCCGCCGCCGAGGACGGTCCGCATGCCGGTGAACACGTGCGTCGCCGGAAGGAACGAGGCGACGGCCTGGAGCGGCTCGGGCAGCACTTCGACCGGGTAGAAGATGCCGGCCAGGGGCTGCACGACGAAGACCAGCGACCAGGCGATGACCTGGGCGTTCTCCCCGAAGCGGAGTACGGCCGAGATGCCCACCAGGCCCAGGGACCAGCCCATCACCAGCAGCAGCGCCATGAACGGCACCAGCCCGGCGCCGAAGGCGGTGACACCGAAGCCGTAGCAGGCCAGCGCGAGGCCCGCCATGACGGCCACGGCGAAGACCACCTTGCCGAAGGAGAACAGGATCAGGCCGATCACGTACTCGACGGTGGAGAGCGGACTCACCTGGACGTTCAGCAGGTTCCTGCTCCAGATGTCCTCCAGGAACGCGATGGAGATCTCGTTGCTGGCCTTCTGCAGCACCTGCCAGAGGAGCACGGCGCCGATCAGGAAGGCCACCACGAACGGGACCCGCTGCGACTGCAGGAACACCGTCACGAAGCCCCAGACGAGCAACTCGATCGTCGGCCAGAACACGATCTCGAACATCCGGATCGGACTGCGCCGCAACGCGGCGAAGTCCCGGCGGACCACGCCGCCGATGCGCGTCATGCGCGCGGGGAGGCCGAGCGGGGGATGGGTCACGGTCACGGATGTCATGAGCGGGTCATCTCCGGTAGTGAGCGGGCGACCTTGAGGAAGACCTCCTCCAGGCTGTCCGCGCTGTAGACGTCGGCGAGTTCGGCGGCGCTGCCGCTCGCGACGATCCGTCCCGCGGACATGAAGTGGATGCGGTCGCACATCCGCTCCACCTCCTGCATGTTGTGCGAAGTGATCAGCATGGCCCGGCCGCTCTCCCGGGCGACGCGGACCAGGAGGCTCCGGATCCGGTCACCGGCGTCCGGGTCGAGGTTGGCGGTCGGCTCGTCGAGGATGAGCAGGCTGGGCTCGTTGACGAGCGCCTTGGCCAGCTGGACGCGGGTGCGCTGGCCGGAGGAGAGCTCCATCACCCTGCGTCTGCGCAGGGATCCGAGATCGAGCAACTCGATGAGCTCCTCGACGCGGGTCCTGGGGTCGCGCACGCCGTACAGGCGGGCGAAGACGTCCAGCACCTCGCGGACCTGCAGCACCCCGGGCAGGTCCACATAGCTGGCGGCGAAGTTGATCCGGCTGAGGACCTCGACCCGGTGGCGTTCCAGGTCCAGGCCGAACATCCGGATGCTCCCGGAGTCCGGGGTGATGAGTCCCAGGAGCATGTGGAGGGTGGTGGACTTGCCGGCGCCGTTGGGGCCGAGGAGCCCGATGATCTCGCCGGGGCCGACGTCGAGGCTCACCTCGTGGACGGCGGTCACCGCACCGAATCTCTTTGCCAGGGCCTTGGCCTCAAGGATCGTCACCGTCCAAGCGTGCGCTCCGTCACAGCGGCCGGGCAAAGGGTTTTCGAGGGACGGCCGCGCCGATTTGACGAGGTGGGCGAGGGTCCATAAAGTTCACCGGGCCTGAAGGAGCCGGTGGTGACGCCGGGGACTCGGGGCCTCTCGATCACCTGCACTCGATTCGACACGAATCGGATGTGCGGGTAGGTTAGAGGGGTTGCCCTGGAAACGGGGCGGTCTGAATTCCAGACGGATCGGTCGGACCGGGTCAAATTGACACGGAAAAGCGGATCTGAAAGAATAAAGACACAACGGAACGAACGAAACGCCCCGCGAGATGCGGCCGCCAGGCTCATCGGACGGAGAACGCGTCCGTTTCTTGAGAACTCAACAGTGTGCTAAAAGCCAGTGCATGATGCAC
>NZ_CDRNDK010000354.1:0-6658 GCF_977012225.1 Planomonospora algeriensis
CTCCGCCCCGCTGCGCTCGCGGCGACGCCGGCCACGGCCGCGCAGGTCAGGGTGAGCGCGGACGCCGCCACCAGCGCGGATCGCGCCCGCCGCCGACCCGGCACGTCGTTCACGCCCCCGACCTTAGTGCGGGCGGGCGGATGCCATTCCCCGTTCCCCGAGATCAGGGATCCGGAAAGTACTTGACGATCCGGAAAGTAGAAAGTACTTTCCTTCTTGGAAAGAACATGGAAGCACCGGCGGGAAGCCCCCGGCGAAAGGAGTCCTCATGAACACCACCCCCGAGAGCATGGACCTCTCCCCCGAGGAGGCCGCCCGCGCCCTGTCCGGCATCCGCGCCACCCAGGCGCAGGCCGTACGCGCCACCCCCTGGTTCCCGATCTGGTTCCCCGTCGGCCTCGGCCTGTCCATCACCCTCATCCAGGCCTCGTCCGACTCCCTCACCCCGGTGCCGCTGAGGATCGCGGGCATCGTGCTGGCGGTGGCCCTGCTCACCGGCGTCTCCATCGCGGTCGGCCGGAGCGGCCGCATGCGCGCCCACAAGAGCGTCGTCGACACCGGGGCGGTCTGGGGATACATGGCCTGGGTCCTGGGAATCACCCTCCCCGGCGTGGCACTCGGCATCTTCCTCGGCCTGCGCGGGGTCGCCTACGGCCCGGCCTTCACCTTCCTCGGCGTGACCGCGATCCTGGGCCTCACCGGCCCGCTCGTCGCCCGCTGGGTCTCCCGCCGCAACGCCGCCAAGATCGAGAGGGGCGCGTGATGGGACTCGACCCGGTCATCCACGCGCCCGCGCGGCTGCAGATCGTCGCGCTGCTGGCCGCGGCGGACGAGGCCGAGTTCGGGTTCGTCCGCGACCAGGTCGGGGTGAGCGACTCGGTGCTCTCCAAGCACGCCAGCGCCCTGGAGAACGCCGGCTACGTCGAGATCCGCAAGGGATACGTCGGCAAGCGGCCCCGGACCTGGCTGAAGCTCTCCAAGCCCGGACGCGCGGCCTATCTCACCCACGTGGCCGCCCTGCAGGCGATCGTCGCGCAGTCGGGGCTCACCCTCACCCCGGAGTGACGCCCATCCCGGGATGACGGGCGCCCGCCGCGGACGCCCCGGGCCGCCTCGCGCCTCTCCGGGGCCGCCTCGCGCCTTCCCGGCCCGGACGGGCCCTCCCCGGAAACGACGGACGCCCGCGGAGCAGAGCTCCACGGGGCGCGGGCCGTACGGACGACGGCGGGGCCGGACCGGCGGGCCTAGTAGGCCGGCAGGCTCGGGTCGACCGTCTTGATCCAGCTCAGCACGCCGCCGCCGACGTGGACCGCGTCGGAGAAACCGGCGTTCTTGACGATCGCCAGGCACTCGGCGGAGCGGGCGCCGGACTTGCAGTGCAGCACGATCTTCTTGTCCTGCGGGAGCCTCTCCAGGGCGGAGCCGTTGAGGAACTCCCCCTTGGGGATGAGCACGGCGCCCGGGATGGAGACGATCTCGTACTCGTTCGGCTCACGGACGTCGACCACGTAGACGTCCTCGCCCCGGTCCTGCCAGGACTTGAGCTCGGCCGCGGTGATCGTCGAACCGGAGGCGGCCTCCTGGGCCTCGGCGGAGACCGCGCCGCAGAACGCCTCGTAGTCCTCCAGCAGGCTGGTGACCGTCGGGTTCTTGCCGCAGAGCACGCACTCGGGGTCCTTGCGGACCTTGACCGAGCGGTAGGTCATCTCCAGGGCGTCGTAGATCATCAGACGGCCGACCAGCGGCTCGCCGATGCCGGTGAGCACCTTGATGGCCTCGTTGACCTGGATGGAGCCGATCGACGCGCACAGCACGCCGAGCACGCCGCCCTCGGCGCAGGAGGGGACCATGCCGGGCGGCGGGGGCTCGGGGTAGAGGCAGCGGTAGCAGGGACCGTGCTCGGCCCAGAAGACGCTGGCCTGGCCGTCGAAGCGGTAGATCGAGCCCCAGACGTACGGCTTGCCGAGGAGGACCGCCGCGTCGTTCACCATGTAGCGGGTGGCGAAGTTGTCGGTGCCGTCCACGATGAGGTCGTACCCGGAGAAGATCTCCATGACGTTCTCGGTGGTCAGCACCTCGTTGTGGACGACCATGTCGATCAGGGGGTTGATCTCCCTGACCGAGGCCGCGGCACTCTCGGCCTTGGGCCGGCCGACGTCGGACTGGCCGTGGATGACCTGGCGCTGCAGGTTGGACTCGTCGACGACGTCGAAGTCGATGACGCCGAGGGTGCCGACGCCCGCGGCCGCGAGGTACAGCAGGGCCGGGGATCCCAGCCCTCCGGCGCCCACACAGAGCACCTTGGCGTTCTTCAGGCGCTTCTGCCCGGCCATGCCCACGTCGGGGATGATCAGGTGGCGCGAGTAACGGCGCACCTCGTCGACGGTCAGCTCGGCTGCCGGCTCTACCAGCGGTGGCAACGACACAGTTCTGCTCCCGTTTCAGGGGTCTTGACGGATGCGGCTAGCGCACCACTCACAACCTAGCCGGGGGCCGCGCTCATTCCCCAATCGAGACGGGCGCCGTCTCAGATATCAGACGCCGGGCCTCCCGGGCCACCCGCTCGGGCACCTCCATCTGCGCCACGTGCCCGGCGTCCGGCAGCAGGACCAGCCGCACGTCCGGGAACGTACGGCCCGCCCGGGCGGCCATCCGGGGGTTGACGAGCCTGTCGTGGCGGCCGTGGATCACCAGCGTGGGCGCCCGCACCATGGCCGCCTGCCGCCAGAGGCTGTCGGCTCCGCGCTTGACGTACTCCCTGAGGTACTCCGCGACCAGGCCGCGGGCCGAGTTGATCACCGCCGCCCCGGCGTACGGCAGCTCGTCGCGGCGGCGCAGCTCCTCGATCGCCTCGCGCAGCCGTTCCGGGTGGACCCGGCCGAGGTCGGCGTAGCACATGCCCAGCGTGGCGTTGAGCCTGCGCTCCGGGGGCAGCAGCCGCAGCCGGTCGAAGGCCCACTCCCCGAGCACGGGCACCGTGGACAAGGCCACGCGCGCCGGGCCGTACCGCAGGACCAGGTCGGGCAGGGCCGGGGAGACCAGGGTGAGCGAGCGGACCAGGTCCGGCCGGGTGGCGGCGAGCCGCACCGAGACGGCGCCGCCCAGGGAGTTGCCGAACAGGTGGACGGGCCGGTCCGCGATCTCCTCGATGAGCGCGGCGACCGTCCGGGCGTGGGCGCCGACGGAGTAGTCGCCGTCGGACGGCTCCGGGGAGTATCCGGAGCCCGGCAGGTCGATCGCGTGGCCGGTCACCACGTCGGACAGCTCGCCCATCAGATCGGTCCAGTTGGTCGCCGAGCCCGCCAGCCCGTGCACGTAGACCGCCGTCTCCGCGGGGCCGCGCGGGGTCGAGCGCACATGGACGCGGTGCTCGCCGAGCTCGACCGTCCTGCCGGGCCAGCACGGAATCGGGTTGTCTCCCATGTCTCCTCCTGCAGGTTCACTGCCTGTTAGGACGATATCCACCGGGACGAAGCCGGAAAAACATCAGCGTTCCGGACGGAACGCCGCAGCGATCACCGATCGTCCCCGCCTCCGCCCCTCGGAGCGGCCTTTCATTTCGCCCTTTTTGTCCGATATATACCAAAGACAGAATATTGTAACTCTATGCATTTGGTACATCACACTAAGTGCCCGTTTTCACAGAATGAATCCGGACATCAACGCCTTAGTCACAACATCGATAGAGAAGGAGTGACGAATGCTCTCCAAGCGAATCGCCAGTGCCCTCGCGGCCGCCGCCGTGACCGGCAGCGGCCTGGTCGCCCTCACCGCCGTCACGGCGGCTCCCGCCCACGCCCAGGACACCTGCCTCTACCAGGTGCGCAACGTCGCCTCCGACAGCTACCTCAAGGTGCGCAAGAAGCCGGGCAAGACGCCCAAGTCCTGGAACAAGCGGCACAAGACCGTCGATGTCCTCTACCCCGGGCAGGTCACCACCGGCAACTGCAAGCGCTCCAGGGAGAACTGGCGCAAGGTGTACGGCGACTCGGGCGTCCAGGGCCACGTCCACAAGACCTACGTGAAGAAGGGCCCGAAGATCGCAACCGAGGCCACCACGAACGGCACCACCAACGGGACCACGAACGGCACCACGGAAGGTGCCATGAGCGGCTCGTAGGTGATTCCTGTGCCGTGGCGTCCGCGAGGGCTCCACGGCACAGCCGTGCCCGGCCCCTGCCGCGCGTCCCGCGAAGCCGCACGTCAGGCGGGCCGGCGGGCCCCACCCGCTCCGCGCTCCGGCGCCGTCCCGGTCCCGCCCCGCCGAGTCGTCCGCCCCGTCCCGGGCGGCCGCGGCCCCTCTCGCCCCCCGGTTCCGCTTGGCCGCGTCCACGCTGGCCCGCAGCACGGCCATCAGGTCGGCCGCGGGACCGCCCTCCTCGATCGGCGCCGGCGGCCGGACCACCTGGCGGCCCGCCGCCTTCGCCTCGACGACCCGCAGCAGCGCCTCCCGGTAGGCGTCCCGGTGCGCGGCCGGGTCGAAGTCCCCGCTCATGGTCTCGACGAGCGACTCGGCCATCCGCGCCTCCTGCGCCCGGATCTCCACCTCCTCCTCCAGGAACGCGAAGCCCGCCTCGCGCACCTCGTCGGGCCAGAGCATGGTCTCCAGCACCAGGACCCCCTCCCTGACCCGCAGCGCCGCGAGCGACTCGCGCCGCCGCAGCGCCACCTTCGCGACCGCCACCCGCCCCGACCGCTCCAGCGCGTCGCGGAGCAGCACGTACGGCTTCACCCCGGCCGGCTCCGGCTCCAGGTGGTAGGACTTGGCCAGCAGGACGGGATCGATCTGGTCGGCGGGGCTGAACTGCAGGACCTCGATCCGGTGCGCGGTCGACAGCGGGAGGTCCTCGAAGTCGGCGTCGTCGAGCACCACCGTCTCTCCGGTCGGCAGGCCGTACCCCTTGGCCACCTCGGCGAAGGGCACCTCCTCGCCGCAGACCTCGCAGACCCGGCGGAACCTGATGCGCCCGCCGTCCTCCCGGTGCACCTGGTTGAAGGCGACCCCGCGCTGCTCCGTCGCGGGGTACAGCCTGATCGGGATCGTGACGAGCCCGAACGACACCGCGCCGTTCCAGATGCTCCGCATGCCTTCTCCCTACCTCGGTACTCCTCCGGAACTCCCTCATCGATTTTCGCGCACATGTTCGGAAAAATCGTCAAGCGCATGGAAACACTTACCAACGAGGGACATACCCGCCACGGCACATCCGATGCCCTGCCTTGCCGAGCGCGCGGGTGCGGGGGACGTACGCTGGGGGCGTCCCTTGTTCACAGCAGGAAGGACGGGCCGATGTCTGAGATGGACGTGAACGACACCACCCTCGAGGAGATCGACGACGCCCTGTCCGAGACGGCGGGCCCGGAGGCGGACCTCGAGACCCCCGAGGCGGACGCGGCCGAGCAGCACCGCGAGGTGCGCGCCGGGAGCCGGAACTGGCCCGACCGGATCCCCTTCGACGCGGACCCCGCCGACGCCACGGATCAGAGCCGCGAGGTGGAGCTCGACGAGGATGACTATCGCTGACCTGGTTACCCGCGCGTAGGATGACCCGAGACGTAGGAGACGCAGGAGCATCCCGCAAGGAGAACGCCGTGACCGCTACCCCGGACGCCAAGCCCCGGGGCACCCGGCTGCCCCGGATGGCCCGCCGCCGTCAGCTGCTCAGCGCGGCGCAGGAAGTGTTCGTGGAGAACGGCTACCACGCGGCCGCGATGGACGAGATCGCCGAGCGGGCCGGGGTCAGCAAGCCGGTTCTCTACCAGCACTTCCCCGGCAAGCAGGAGCTCTACCTCGCCCTGCTCGACCTGCACGTGGACGACATGATCACCCGTTGCCGGGACGCGCTCGCCTCCACCACCGACAACAAGCAGCGCGTGCAGGCGGCGATCGGGGCCTTCTTCGACTTCGTCTCCGGGCAGGGCGAGGCCTTCCGCCTCGTCTTCGAGTCCGACCTGCGCAACGTGGCGCCGGTCCGCCAGCGCATCGAGCGCAACCTCCGCGAGAGCGCCGAGATGATCAGCCAGGTCATCCAGGAGGACACCGGCTGCTCCAGCGACGAGGCCCACCTGCTGGGCGTCGGCATGGTCGGCATGGCCGAGGTCAGCGCCCGCTACTGGCTCAGCAGCAACGGCTCCATCCCGAAGGACGCCGCCACCCAGCTCATGGCCCGTCTGGCCTGGCGCGGCATCTCCGGCTTCCCGCGCACCGGCTGACCGGAGGAGGCTCGCCCGCACCGGCTGACCGGCCCCGCCGCGCGCCGGCGGGCCTGTTCGCTTGACGCGATCAACCGGCACGCGGAGCTCCCCGAGGGGCGACGATGAGACAGGCAGCCCTCATCGAAAGGGAGCAGCACATGGAAATCAAAATCGGCGTGCGGTCCGTGCACCGCGAGCTCGTGGTGGAGACCGACCTCTCGGCCGAGGAGGTCGAGAACGAGCTCGGCAAGGCGCTCGCCGCCGACCGGGGCATCTTCTCCATCACCGACGTCAAGGGCCGCAGGGTCCTGGTCCCGATCACCTCGCTCGGCTTCCTCGAGATCGGCGAGGAGGAGTCCCGGCCCGTCGGCTTCGGCGGCACCCTCTGACCGGTCGCCCTCCGGCCGGGCGTCCTCCCGCCCGGCGTCCGCCGTCCGGGCACCGGGCCCCGGCCCGGGGCGGC
>NZ_CDRNDK010000355.1:0-6625 GCF_977012225.1 Planomonospora algeriensis
CGCGCCGGGCACCCTCCGGGCCGGCCGGTCACGGGCGCGCCAGCGGCAGCCGCAGGACGAACCGGGCGCCCCTCGGACTGTCCTCGACCCGCAGGGTCCCACCGTGGGACTGGGCGACCTCCCTGGCGATGGACAGCCCCAGGCCGGTGCCCCCGGCGTCCCTGCTGCGGGCGGCGTCCAGGCGGGTGAACCGGCGGAAGACCACCTCCCGCTGCTCGGGGGCGATCCCGGCGCCGTCGTCGAGCACCTCCAGGACGGCGGTGTCCCCGTGCGCGGCCACGGTCACGGTGACGGTGGAGACGGCGTGCCGCTCGGCGTTGTCCAGCAGGTTGGTCAGCAGGCGGGAGAGGCGGAGCGCGTCGCCGGTCACCGCCACGCCGGGCTCCAGCTTCCTGATCACCTCGACCCTGCGCGGCCGGCGGTCCAGCTCGCCGGCGGCCAGCTCCCCCAGGTCGACGGCCTCCGCGGCGGCGGGCGCGCCGGAGTCGAGCCTGGCCAGCGTCAGCAGATCGGCGACGATCGCCTGGAGCCGGTCCAGGCTGGCGAGCATCGCCTGCGCCTTGGCGGTCCAGTCGACGTCCTCGGGGTACTGCAGGGCCTCCTCCACCTGGGTGCGCATCGCGGTGAGCGGGCTGCGCAGGTCGTGGGAGGCGTCGGAGGCGAACCGGCGCTGCTGCTCGACCGCCTCCTCCAGCCGGTCGAGGGTCTGGTTGATGGTCTCGGCCAGCTGCCTGATCTCGTCCTCGGCCCGCGGCACCGGGACTCGGCGGCCCACGTCGGTGGCGGTGATCTCCGCGAGCTCGCCGGTGATCGCGTGCACCGGGGTCAGCGCCCCGGTCACCGTACGGTAGGTGCCGGCCCCGGCCAGCACCACGATGAGCAGGGAGACGGTGACGAGGAAGGCGAACAGCCCCGAGTGCACGTACCAGGGGATCATCGCGCCGAGGGAGTAGACGAGCCAGTCGCCGCCCGGCCGGTCGATGCGGAAGGCCACGGCGATCACGCACTCGCCGGGCATCCGGGGCGGGCCGCACAGCTCGCGGTCGGCCCTGACCCTGTCCCCGCCGGGCCGGAAGTCCGCGACCGGAGGCGCGCCGGCCAGGTCCGGGGTGGCCGCGACGACCCGTCCGGACGCGTCCAGCACCTGGCTGCCGACCCCGTTGCCGTGCTCCAGCACGACGGGCAGCCTCCCCTGCTGCGCGAGGTGGACGACCTCCAGGGCGGCGCCGGCCACCTGGTTGGTCTGGTAGTCGCGGGCCAGGTCGTAGAGAGCGAGCGTGGCGACCGTGGTGATGACGAGGCCGGACAGGGTGGCGGTGGCGACGGCGATCAGCGTCAACCGGGTTCGGACGGACCACGAGTGACGTGTGATCACACCGATCCTCCCCCCGGAACCAGACGACCGCACCAGGCGGATTAATTGCCATTACCTGGCGATACATGGCCAAGAGGGGGCAAAGATCATCCACGGGTCCGGTGTAGAGCAATGCTCTGTACGGCTGCGCCGCCGCTCGTTAGAGTAAGTGGGCACTGATTGGAGTGGTCATGGATCTTGAGGAGTACCGGCGGCGCGCCAGGACCTGGCTGGAGGCCAACGCCCCGGACGGCCGGGCCGGTCAGGGCGGGGACGCCGCCGGCCCCGGTGGGGTCGCCGCCGCCAAGGAGTTCATGGCGAAGCTGTACGACGCGGGCTACTCGGGCATCACCTGGCCGGGCGAGTGGGGCGGGCAGGGCCTCACCCAGGCCGAGGAGCGCGCCTTCGCCGCCGAGGCCGCCGCCTTCACCCTGCCGACCTACGTCTTCTCCATCGGCCTGGGCATGTGCGGGCCGACCCTCGTCGACCTGGGCACCGACGCCCAGCGCCGCCGCCACCTGCGGCCGCTGCTGCGCGGCGAGGAGATCTGGTGCCAGCTGTTCTCCGAGCCGGCCGCGGGCAGCGACGTCGCCGCCCTGCAGACCAGGGCCGTGCCCACCGACGGCGGCTGGGCGGTCGACGGGCAGAAGGTCTGGACCTCCGTCGCCCAGCACGCCGACTGGGGCCTGCTGCTCGCCCGCACCGACGCGGACGTGCCCAAGCACAAGGGCCTGACCATGTTCATCGTGGACATGCACGCCCCCGGCGTCACCGTCCGGCCGCTGCGCGACATGACCGGCCGCGCCCACTTCAACGAGATCTTCTTCGACGGCGTGCACATCCCCGCGGAGAACGTGGTCGGCCGCGTCGGCGACGGCTGGCACTGCGCCGTCACCACCCTGCTCCACGAACGCCTGTCGATCGCCGGCGGCGTCGGCATGGGCGGGCAGAAGGACAACCCGGTCGCCTTCGAGGCACTGCGCCGCACCGCCGACACCGCCGACCCCGTGGTCCGCGACCGGCTCGTCGAGCTGCACATCCGCTCCCGCGCCCTGGCCCTGTTCAACCAGCGGCTCGCCCAGGAGACCAAGGCCGGGATCTTCCCCGGCGCCCGGGGCAGCGCGGCCAAGCTGCTCCTGGCCGAGCTGACCATGTTCCAGGCCGACCTGGCCACCTCGCTGGCAGGTCCGGAGGCCGTCGCCTGGAGCGAGGACGGACCCGGGGACGCGTCCCGGGGCGGGTCCGGGAACGGGAGCGGACTCGGGGACGGGGCCGGACTCGGGGACGGGGCCGGAGGGGACGGCGGGACGGCCGGAGGCGGCGGGCTGGCGCACGCCGTCTCGCTCGCGCCCGCCATGGCCCTCGGCGGCGGCACCAACGAGATCATGCGCAACATCGTGAGCGAGCGCGTGCTGAACCTGCCCCCCGAACCGCGCACGGACAAGAACGTGCCGTTCAAGGAGCTCAGGACGAGTGGAGAGGCCCCCCGATGAGACTCGTGCCGACCCAGGAGCAGCGGGAGCTGCGCGACGCCGTCCGCTCCTTCCTCGCCGCCGCCTCACCCCTGCCGGCCGTACGGCGGGCGATGGAGTCGGAGACGGGCCACGACCCGGAGGTCTACCGGCGGCTGGCCGGCGAGCTCGGCCTGACCGGCCTGATCGTGCCCGAGGAGCACGGCGGGACCGGCGCCGGGCACGCCGAGCTGGCGGTCGCCCTGGAGGAGACCGGCGCGGCGCTGCTGCCGGGGCCGTTCCTGGCCACCACGCTGGCCGCGATCCTGCTGACCGAGACGGGTGAGAAGGAGATCCTGGCCGGCGTCGCCGCCGGGACGACCACCGCGACCGTCGTCCTCGACGGGAACCGGGCGCTCAACGGGGCCGAGGCCGACGTGGTGCTGACGATCGACGGCGACCGGGTGCTCGCCCGCACCGGCGGCGAGCGGCGTCCGCTGCGGACCCTCGACCCCACCCGCCGCCAGGCCCTGGTGGAGCCGGGCGGCGAGGTGGCGGCCGTCTCGGCCGACGGGATCGCCCGCGCCCGCGACCTGTTCGCCGTGGCGGTGGCGGCCGAGCAGCTCGGCGTGCTGCGGGCCTCGCTGGAGGCGATCGTCGCCTACAGCAGGATCCGGGTCGCCTTCAACCGGGTGATCGGCTCCTACCAGGCCGTCAAGCACCGGCTCGCCGACATGCACTGCACGCTGGAGCAGGCCGAGTCGATCGTCCGGTACGCCGCCTGGGCCGCCGACGAGGCCCCCGCCGAACTGCCCGGGGCCGCCGCGCTGGCCCAGGCGTACCTGGGCCGCGCCTGCTTCGAGGTCGCCTCCGGCAGCCTCCTGCTGCACGGCGGCATCGGCTTCACCTGGGAGCACGACGCCCACCTGTACTACAAGCGCGCCAAGGCGGACGAGGTGCTCCTCGGCCCGCCGCGGGTCCACCGCGCCCGCCTCGCCGACCTGCTGGAGCTGTAGCGCCGCACAGAGAGGGGAACCCGTGACCGACATCAGCGGGCTGCCGGGTTTCTACCGGATCGCCGAGGCCGACCCCGGGCGCAGGGCCGTGATCGACACCGACGGGACCGTCACCACCTACGGCGAGCTGCTCGCCCGCGTCAACCGGGTCTCGCACGGGCTGCGGGCACGGGGCCTGCACCCCGGCGACGTGGTCGCCGGGGTGCTGCCCAACGGGATCGACGCGGTGGTCATGCTCCTGGCCACCGGCCAGACCGGGCTGTACCACGTGCCGGTCAACTGGCACCTGACCGAGAACGAGATCGGCTACATCCTGGCCGACAGCGAGGCCCGGATCACCGTGACCCCCGGGTCGGGCGGGACCGCCGCGCTGGCCGAGGGGCAGCCGGAGACCGCGCCGCGGGACCGGACCGCGGGCGCGGTCATGTGGTACACCTCGGGCACCACCGGGTTCCCCAAGGGGGTGCGGCGCCCGCTGTCCGGCGCCGAGCCGGAGAAGAGCCTCCCGCTCTACACCTGGTTCCTCGGCGAGACCTGCGACCTGCGGCCGGGCGACGAGGTCCACCTGGTCACCTCGCCGATGTACCACTCGGCGCCGTGCGCGCACACCCTGTTCGCCCTGCACCTGGGGCACACGCTGGTGATCGCGCCGAGGTTCGACCCGGTGACCGTCCTGGAGCTGATCGAGCGCCACCGGGTCACCAACGCGATGATGGTGCCCACGATGTTCCACCGGATGCTCCGCCTGCCCGCCGAGGTCCGCGAGAAGTACGACGTCTCCTCGCTCCGGCAGGTGGTCCACACCGGAGCCGCCTGCCCGGTGGCCGACAAGAAGCAGATGATGGACTGGTGGGGTCCGGTCCTGTACGAGTACTACGGCTCCACCGAGTCCGCCATCGCCTTCGCGGTCAAGCCGCACGACTGGCTGGCGCGCCCCGGCACGGTCGGCCGCCCGGCCCCGGCGTTCGAGGCGAGGATCCTCGGCCCGGACGGCGAGGAGCTCCCGCCCGGCGAGCCCGGCCTGATCCACGTCAGGTCGGCGACCAACCGGTTCGAGTACCTCAAGGACCCCGCCAAGACCGCCGCCAGCATGCGGGACGACTGGTACGCCCCCGGCGACATCGGCTACCTGGACGCCGACGGCTTCCTGTTCCTGTGCGACCGCCGTACCGACCTGATCGTCTCCGGCGGCGTGAACATCTACCCGGCCGAGGTCGAGGCGGCGCTCCTGGAGCATCCCGCGGTCGCCGACGCCGCGGTGATCGGGGCGCCGGACGAGGAGTGGGGCCACGTCGTGGTCGCGCTCGTCCAGCCCCTGCCCGGCCCCCGCCCCTCGGCGGAGGAGCTGCTGGCGCACCTCGGCCCGCGCCTGGCCCGCTTCAAGCACCCCCGGGTGATCGAGTTCCGCGACGAGCTGCCCCGCACCCCCACGGGCAAGCTCTCCCGCTCCCGGGTCCGCGAGGACTACCTGGCCGGAGGCGGGGAAGGCGCCGCGGCGGGCTGACCGGACCGGCGGGCCGGCGTGGGTACGGTGGCCGCGCGGGCCCGCGCCCGATCGGCCGCGGGGACGGCCGCCCGACCGGTCCGGCGCTCAGCCGGAGCTCGGTGCCCGGCCGGGCCCCGACGGCCCCGGGCTCAGACGGGCCTGCCCAGCTCGGCGCGGAACAGGCGCAGGACGTTCTCGCCGAGGATCTTGACGATCTCCTCCTCGGCGAAGCCGTGCCGGTCCAGGGCCTCGGTGACCAGCGGCAGGCCGGACGGCCCGGCCAGGCCGGGGACGGCCGCCAGCACGTCGAGCCCGCTGACGCCGGCCTCGCAGCACGGCGGCGTGACGTCGTGCATGACCTCGCGGATGAAGTCCGGGCCGAGGCCCACGTGGTCGATCCCGGCCACGCCCGCCACGTGCGCGATGTGGTCCACCAGGCGGTCCACGGTGTACTCGGCGGGGTCCTCCGACAGGAACGCCGCCAGGAAGTTCACGCAGACCACGCCGCCGGTCGCGGCGACGCCGCGGATCTGCTCGTCGGTGAGGTTGCGGTGGTGGTCCCGCAGGGCGCGGGCCGCCGAGTGGGTCGCCATCACCGGCCGGGAGGCCAGCTCGAGCACGTGCTCGACACCCGACGCGCCCAGGTGGGAGACGTCGAAGACCATGCCGAGGCGCTCCATCTCCCGGACCGCCGCCACCCCCGCCGCCGTCAGCCTGCTCCCGGTCGCGTCCTCGCCGCTGCCGTCCGCCAGCGGAGTGCGGCCCCAGTGGGCGATCGAGGCGACCCGCACGCCCAGCCGGTGCAGGGCGGGCAGCAGCTCGACGCTCGCGTCCAGGCCGGGCATGCTCTCCAGCGCCAGGACCAGGGCGATCCTGCCCTCGGCGAGGGCCTCGTCGATCTGGGCGCCGTCCGTGCAGAGCCGTACCTCGGCGGCGTTCCCCTCGGCCAGCGCGTGCGCGCACTCGATCATGCGCAGGGTCTGCCGGAGCGCGCCCTCGGGCCGGTACTGGTCGTCGACGAAGACCGGCAGCACCTGCAGGTCCACCCCGCCCTCGCGGAGCTGGGGCAGCCAGCGCTCCCGGAAGAACGACGCCCAGCGCTCCGGGGGCCGGGCCGTCACGGCCATCAGCAGGTCGTTGTGGGTGTCGGCGACCACGGCGCGGTGGTGCAGGTCGTGGTGCGGAGCGCTGGGGAGGTCGGCGGGCACGGGCGGGGTCCTCCTCGGAAGAGACGGTTGCGCACCGACGCTACCGGCAGCCCGCCTCAGCGGCGGCCCGGCACCGCCGTCTCCGCCCGGCGCCGCCGGCCCGGCTGGCC
>NZ_CDRNDK010000356.1:0-6622 GCF_977012225.1 Planomonospora algeriensis
CCCGGCGCCGGAGGCGGGCGGCGTGGCGGCGTCCGGCCCGCAGCGCGAGCTCGGTCTCCGGCCCGCCGGTCAGGATCTCGTCACGCAGGCGCGGAGCACCGCCAGGTCCGGGTCGGCGGGCAGATCGACCAGGGAGCAGCGCAGCTCCGGGTGCTCGTAGGGGACCACCCGGCCGAGCCCCCACACGGCCGTCTGGCCGGGATCGACGTCCTCGGTCCCCTCCGGCGCCTGCGCGGCGGAGGTGACCAGCCAGAGCCGGGGCGCGGGCTGCGCGCCGTCGGCGGCGAGCGCCTTGACCAGGTTGAGCACGCCGAAGCAGCCGTCCACGGCTCCGTCCTCTACCCCGGCGCCGGAGCCGTCACCGGACGCCGAGCCGGTGCCGGTTCCGGCGGTTCCGGTGGCGGACAGGTGGACGACGGCCCGGGGCGGCCACGCCCCGGCCCCGATCTGCTCCTTGATCAGTTTCCTCCAGTCGTCCTCCGAGCCGGGGTCCAGCACGCGGTGCTCGGCGTCGATCCACCGGTAGCCGTCACCCGGCCGGACCAGCACCGCCTGCCCGCCCCGCTCGGCGAGCAGGGCGCACAGCCTCGATCCCGCCGGGGAGTCGCTCACGACCAGCCAGTTCCCCGGCTCGCCGCCCGCCTCCGGCGCGGGGGTCGTCAGCGCCTCCAGCTCCTGCCAGTGCGTGCCGTACAGCAGCCTGCGCGCCTTGCGCTCGACGACCTCCGGCAGGTCGGACGCCAGCCTCCTGAGCCGGAACCCGGTCACGGAGACGAGCGGGCGGCCCGCGTCGTCGGTGACCAGGACGTCACCCTCGACCAGGTCCCGCTCGCCTTCCGGCGAGGTGCGCACGGCGCGGGAGAACAGGCGGCGGCCTGCCTCCGGCCGGGCGTGGAACCGGCACACCCCGGTGCGCACGCAGATAGGTGTCCTGTTCGGCGCCGGCGGTGTCGAGCAGTGTCATCAGCGGCTGGAGCGCCGAGTCCAGCAGCGCCGGGTGGAGCAGGTAGCGCTGAAGTCCCGCGGCGACGCCCTCGTGCACGGTCAGTTCCGCGAGCACGGCCCCGTCGCCCCGGTGGAGCGCCGCGACGCCCTGGAAGGCTCCGGACTGCTCGATGCCGCGCCGCCGCGAGGCGGCGTAGTGCTCGGCCACGTCGAGCCGCTCGGGGTAGGCGGACAGGTCGGAGACGTCGATGCCCTCCCCCCGCCCGCCTCGTCCGCCGCGAGGGGGCGGAGCAGCGCGGTGGCGACCCGCGCCCATTCGGCCCGCGTCCATTCGGCCGGCGCTCCGGAGGGGGCCGGCTCGGCGGTGAAGAGCGTCCAGCGGCGGCTCCCGTCCCCGTCCGCCTCGTCCAGGGCGGCCTGGACGCGCTGGGGCGCTCCGGGGGTCAGGAACAGGGCGCGCTCCATCCTCAGCTCCTCCACCTGGAAGGGCTCGCCCGCATACGCCTCCAGGCCGCAGGCCAGCGCCAGCTCGTGGTAGGCCGCACCGGGCAGGACCGGCATCTCGTGCACCCGGTGGTCGAGCAGGTACGGCAGGCGGTCGAGGTCGAGGTCGAAGTCCCACACGAGCCGGTCGCCGGGGGCCAGGCGCAGCGCCTCACCGGCGATCGGGTGGCCGGCGCCGTACGCGGGGGCCGCCCGGCGCGCTTCCGCCCGGCCTGCTCCGCCCGACCCGGCGTCCTCCAGTACCGCTCGTGCTGCCAGGGGTAGGAGGGCAGCGCGACCCGGACCTGCCCGGCCTCCGCGCCGCGGTGCGGGCCGTACGGCTGCATCCGGCCGAAGTCCACCGCGCGGCCGGCGGCGTACAGCTCGGCCACCGCCTCGCGCACGGCGGCCGGGCCGGGCGTCTCGCGGGTCAGGGCGGTGACGGCCATCCCGGCGGCACCGGTGTGGCGCAGGTTCTCCCGCACCGCGCGGGCCAGCAGCGGATTGGGGCTGAACTCGACGAAGGTGTCGAACCCGGCCTCGGCCAGGCTCTGCACGGCGTCGGCGAACAGCACGGGCAGGCGCAGGTTGTCGGTCCAGTACTCCGCGCCCATCTCCGAGCCCCGCTGGAAGCGCCCGGTGACCGTGGACCACATCGGGACGGTGCCGTCCTGCGGGCGCAGCGGCGCCAGGAGCTCCAGGAGCGGCCCGCGCAGCGGGTCCATCTGCGGGCTGTGCGAGGCGATGTCCACCTGCACCCGCCGCCCGAAGACGCCCTCGTCCTCCAGATCGCGCAGGACGGCGTCGATCGCCTCCGGGTCCCCAGCGAGCACGCACGAGGCCGGGCGTTGTGCACCGCCAGCGCCACCCGGGCCGCCGGCGGCCGCCGCCAGCTCCCCGGCGCGCGCGGCGGTCAGCTCGACGGCGGCCATCGCCCCGCGCCCGCTGGCGGTGCGGATGATCCGGCTGCGGCCGCAGATGATCCGCACCGCGTCGTCGAGGCTCAGGATCCCGGCGACGTGCGCCGCGGCGACCTCGCCCATCGAGTGCCCGACCACCGCGTCGGGCTCGAAGCCCCAGGAGCGCCAGAGGCGGGCGAGCGCCACCTGGACCGCGAAGATCACCGGCTGGGCGACGTCGATCCGCGAGAGCCGCGACTCCTCCGGGTCCGCGGTGAGCTCGCCGGTCAGCGACCAGTCGGCGTCCGGCAGCGCCCGCTTCATGGCCAGATCGCACTCGGCGACCCCCGCGGCGAAGACCGGCTCGGCGGCGAGCAGGTCGCGGCCCATCCCGGCCCACTGCGCCCCCTGGCCGGGGAAGACCCACGTGGTCCGGTGCCCCCGCTCGGACTCCTCGGCCTCCCCGCTGCAGGTCCCGTCGGGCCGGCCGCCCTCCGCGAAGGCGCCCAGCCTCGCGGCGGCCTCCTCACGGGTGCCCGCGACCACCGCGAGCCGGAAGTCGTGGTGGCTGCGCCGCACGCCCGCCGCGGCGGCCACCCGGTGCAGCGGCGTCTCCGCCGAGACGAGCAGGTCGCGGTAGCGTCCCGCGAGCTCGGCCAGCGCCTTCGGGGTGCGCGCGGAGACCGGCAGCAGCACCGGCCGGCCGCCGAGGCCGGCGGCCTCCCCCGGCTCCTCGTCCCCGTCCCCGGGCTGCGGGGCGGGTGGCTCCTCGACCACGATGTGCACGTTGGTCCCGGTGATGCCGAAGCTGCTCACCCCGGCCCGCCGGGGGCCGTCCTGCTCCGGCCACTCCTGGTCCCGGTCGCAGACCCGCACGGCCGTCCGGTCCCACGGGATCGCCGGGCTGGGGGTGGAGAAGTTGAGGCTCGCGGGCAGCCGGCCGTACTTGACGCAGAGCACGGCCTTGATCAGGCCGGTGACGCCGGCCGCGCCCTCGGTGTGGCCGAGGTTGGTCTTCACCGAGCCCACCAGGAGCGGCCGGTCGGCCGGGCGGCCGCGGCCGAGGACCGCGTCCAGTGCGGCGATCTCGACGGGGTCGCCGGCGCTGGTCCCGGTCCCGTGGGCCTCCACGTAGGCGACGCTGCGCGGGTCCACCCCGGCGTCGCGGTAGGCCGCCTCCAAGCCCGCCGCCTGGCCGGCGACCTGCGGCGCCATGAAGCTCTCGCCGTGCCCGTCGTTGCTCGCGGCTCCGCCGCGGATCAGCGCGTGGATGCGGTCGCCGTCGGCCAGCGCCCGGGAGAGGGTCTTCAGCACGACGATGCCCACGCCCTCGCTGCGGACGTAGCCGTCGGCGCGGGCGTCGAAGGTCTTGCACCGCCCGTCGGGGGCCATCATCGAGCCCTGGGAGAACCCGATCGCGTGGTCGGGGGTGAGGATGGCGTTCACCCCGCCGGCGAAGGCCAGATCGCACGAGCCGGCGCGCAGCGACTCCACGGCCAGCTTGACGGCGACCAGGGAGGAGGAGCAGGCGGCGTCGAGCGCCACGCTCATGCCGGTCAGGTTCAGCGCGTAGGAGATCCGGCCGGCGTTGCCGCCGCGGGTGCTGCCCGCGACCGTGTGCACGTCCAGTTCGTCGACGATCCCGGACTGGCGGTCCCAGTAGTCGCTGGTGATCACCCCCATGAACACCGACCCAGTCAGGCCCGGCATCTGCTCCAGGGTGAGGCCGGCGTCCTCGAACGCCTCCCAGGCCGTCTCCATCGTCAGGCGGTGCTGCGGGTCCATGGCGGCGGCCTCGCGCGGCGAGATGCCGAAGAACTCCGCGTCGAACTCGTCGATGCCCGTGACGAACCCGCCGTAGCGGGACGACAGCTTCCCGGGCGTGCCGGGCACGGGGTGGAAGACCTCCTCGACCGGGAAGCGGTCGGCGGGGATCTCGGAGATCGTGCTCTCCCCCCGGCGGAGCAGGTCCCACAGCACCTCCGGCGAACGGGCCCCGGGCAGCCGGCACGCCATGCCGACCACGGCGATCGGCTCGGAGCCGGAGCGGCCGCCATCGAACGAGTTCATCTGATCCCCTTGCATATCTTTCGTTCCTTCTTGCGTCTTCTGTCACGTTGCCAGCCCGGCATTGCGGGAGACTTGGGGACGATTGCGGACGACTTGGGATCTGGAGTCATCCGACTTGGAACCACCGGGCGGAGACCGTACGCCTCCCCGCCGCGACCCCGCGGGCTTGAACGCCGATGGCGGAGCTGACGGTCTCGATGGAGATCCCCCGCCGCGCGCCCGCGGGCTTGAACCTGCCGCGGCGGGAGGTCGTAGCGCGAGCCGCATGATCGGGAGAGACGACGCCGGGCGCAGATGGAGCATCGGCGAGGTCGCGCGGGCGAGCGGGATGACCGTGCGCGCGGCGTGATCGAGCCGCCCGTGAAACGCAGGGACGGCGGTTTCTCCGTACCGGACCTCCAGAATCCCGGCTCATTCGCCCGTCGCTCCGCGTCCCGGGCGCCCCCGCGCCGCCGGGTTTCCCGGCAGAAACATCAAATGTCGATCCGGTGAGAAGCGGACGAAACACAACGGCGGGTGCACCGGAACTCACCGGTCACCGTTCAGTGCGCCGAGTGGCCAAACCGGACCTTGATGAACCTCTGGAAGGTGAATATTTCTCGCGTGGCGGCGGAACATCCCTCCCGGAGCCTGTCCGAGCACGCGGAAAGCCCGGACCCGTCCATCCGATCAGGCCATTCTTCACACAGTGGCGACACAATCACACAGCGAGTGATCGGGGCCGAACCGTGCACAAAACCCGCGCTTGCCCTGCATGATGATGCATGATGCACTGTCATCGGCTGTCACCGCACATGGAATGACACTCCGAGCAAGAGCGCATACTGCCGGTCGAGAAATATGACAAGCGGTGGAGAATCACATGACAGCGTGCTAGCGTTTATCGCCGATTCCATTATGAGTCGCGTCCGGAATTGACAGGACCATCGGTCGAATCGGTTCGGGGAGCATCCACTGCCGCGCGTCGTCCTGCGGCCGGGGATTCGGCCCCGCCGTCCGGCAGGCTCCGGCACGCGCCCGGCCCCTCAGCTCAAGGACTCTCATGATCGAACACGTCGTGGCAGAGGTGCTGCTGAGCAGCGGTCTGGCCGCCGCCTGCGGAGCCCTGGTCGTGCGGACCCGGGGCAGGGACGCCGCGGTCCGGGCCCGGCACGCCGCCGAGGACGAGGTGGTGAAGGCCAGGATCGAGGCGGCGCGGGATCTGGAGAAGGCCCAGCTGCTCTTCGCCCAGGACACCGAGGAGCTGCGCCGGCAGATCACCGTGAACGCCGAGTGGTACCAGACCGCGCTGGAGGAGACCCGGCATCTGGCCGGGCAGCGGCTGCCGGCGCTGCTGGACGCCGAGACCCGCTCCGGCTCGGACGCGGTCGTCCCCGGCCTCCTGCACCCCCTGCTGAAGGGCACCCCGTTCGAGGAGCTCCACCAGGCGATCGAAGACCTGGTGCGCGAGGCGCTGCAGAGCGCCCGGGCCGGCGTCGGCCGGGCGGCCCGCGCCGGCGTCCGCGGCATGGCCGACGAGGCGCAGGCCTTCCTGACCCGGCTCCAGATCAAGATCGACGAGGAGCTGGACAGGCATCCGGCCGCGAGCGCCTACCACCAGAGCCTCATCGACATCGACCACGTCGCGACCCGGAGCCTGCACACGGTCCAGCGCCTGCGCATCCTGACCGGGTCGTGGCCGGGGACGCAGCGGGCCGACTGCACCTTCCGCGAGATCGTGGAGAGCGCCCGCGGCCGCATCGGCCCCTACGACCGCGTCGACCACACCTACCTGCCGGAGGTCGGCGAGCTCTTCGTCGAGGGCCGGGTGGTCGAGCCGATCGTCGTCGCCCTGACCGAGCTGCTGGCCAACGCGACCGACTACTCCAGCGACCCGGTGAGCGTCTACGTGCAGCGGGTGCAGGCCGGCTACCGCATCGTGGTGGAGGACACCGGCCTGGGCATGAACCATTTCCAGCGGGCCGCCGCCGAGCGGCTGCTCTCGCACCGTGCGGTCTTCGACGTCACCACCCTGGAGGACGAGCGCAAGCTCGGGTTCGCCGTCATCGGGCGGCTCACCCGCGACTACGGGTTCCGCGTCGATGTGAGCGCTCCCTCGGCGAGCGGCGGCGTCAAGGCCGTGCTCGTGGTGCCCGACGGCCTCATGAGCCGATCCGCCGTGCAGGCCGGGGCCCGGCCCGCCTCCCGGGAGGCTCCCGCCGTACCGCCCGCCGGGAGCCTCGGCG
>NZ_CDRNDK010000357.1:0-6616 GCF_977012225.1 Planomonospora algeriensis
CCCCCGGCCTGCGCGACGCCCCGGCGCACGGCCGCGCAGCGCTTCCACCTCGACGCCCCCCGGCTGGTTCGCCAGCGAGCGCCCGCCCCCGGAACCGCTGGCCCCGCTGGCCAGGGCGGTCTGGGGCGACCACCCGGTCACCGCGCGCTACCGCGACGCCGAGCGCACGCTGGAGCCCTACGGCCTCGTGCTCAAGGCCGGCGTCTGGTACCTGGCGACCCGTTCGGCGATCTACCGGGTGGACCGCTTCACCGCCGTGGCCGTCCACGCCGACCGGCGCTTCGACCGGGACCGCGACTTCGACCTGGCCGCCTTCTGGGCCGGGCGGGCCGCGGAGTTCACCCGCTCCCTGCTCACCACCCGCGTCACGGTACGGCTCAGCCCCGGCGGCCTGCGCCTGCTCCGGCACGTCGCCGACCCCGCGGCCCTCGACGAGGCGCTGGCATCGGCCGGAGAGCCCGACGAGCGGGGCCGGACCACGCTCGTCCTGCCCGTCGAGTCCCCCGAGGTCGCCTACGGCCAGCTTCTCCGCTTCGGCCCCGAGGCCGAGGTCCTCGACCCGCCCGCCCTCCGGGCCCTCCTCGCCGAGGCCGCCGCCCGCCTGTCCCGCCTGTACGGCCCGCCCCGGTGAATCCCGGGCAGGAGCCCTCTCGTCGGCCCTGGTGAATCCCGGACAGGAGCCCTCCCGTCGGGCCCGTCGACACCGGCCCCCGGCAGGACGCGGGGGCCGGCGGCCTCCCAGCCCGGACGCCGGGCGGTCCGTGCGGATCAGCGGTAGCCGGTGTCGTCGGCGGGTCCGCCCACCTCCTGGACCTCGACCATGTAGCGCCAGGCGTCCGGCCGGGTGCCGTCGACGTCGGTGAAGCCGTACACCTGGGCGAGCCCCCCGCTGGAGAGCGACTGCCCCGACCAGCGTTCCCGCTTCGGGTCGGCGGCCAGCGCCACCACCGCGCGGCCGGTGAAGGCGGGCGATTCCGAGATCACGAAGTGCGGCTCCTTCTCGAGCGCGTCGCGCCAGTTCTCCTCCTTTACGCCGTAGATTTCCAGCATCATCTCCGAGCGGAGCCAGCCGGGGGTCAGGGAGACCGCGGTGCAGCCGTACGGGCGCAGCTCGTGGGCCTGGGAGAACCCCAGCCGGTTCACCGCGATCTTGGCCAGGTCGTAGAAGCAGGAGACCCGGTAGTGGCCGGCGTTGTACTCCCAGGTGCCGTCGGTCACCTCCACGACCAGACCGCCCCGGTTCCTGGTCAGCAGCGGCAGCGCGAAGTGGCTGGTGATCAGGTGGGTGTCGACCGCCAGCCGGAGCAGGCGCAGGCCGTCGCCCAGGGGGTGCTCTCACAGTGGCGTGTCCCAGGCGGCGAACCTGTCACCGCCCCAGACGTCGTTGACCAGCACGTCGAGCCGGCCGTGCTCGCGGCCGATCCTTCCCACCAGCGCCTCGACCTGCTCCGGCTCCAGGTGGTCGACCTGGACGGCGATCCCCTCGCCGCCCGCCCGGGTCACCAGCTCGGCCGTCTCCTCGATGGTCTCCGGCCGGTCCATCTCCGAGCGCTGCTCCCGCGTCGTGCGCCCGGTGCAGTAGACGGTCGCCCCGGCGGCGCCCAGCTCCGCGGCTATCGCCCGGCCCGTTCCCCGCGTCGCCCCGGCGACCAGGGCGACCTTCCCCTTCAGTGGCATGTCCATGAGCACGATGCTGGCAAGAAAACAGGACACCCCATGTCATGTTTTCCTTCGATCACCGATCGTCCGCCGCCTTGACCATGCGACGACCCGAAGCGATCAGAGAGAGCATGCGGCGACGCGTCGGCACCGCCAGGACCGTCCCCCGCAGGGCGGCCCCCGACCACGTCAAGGCCATTCCTCCGGAAGATCGCCGACCGGTCGCATGCCTGCGGCAGACGGGTCATCATGCAGGACGTGACGGCTCCGATGCCGGCCATCGACCGTTCGCCGCGTGAACGGGCGCGTTCGACGCGCGGTGACCGCAATGAAACGATCACGTGGTTACTCTGCCGGTCAGCCCGAAGGGCCGGTCCGTGGCCGACCGGCTTCTCTCCGATATGAGGAGATCGCGTTGTCCGCACCCAATGGGAACCGGAGCGATCGCAGCCCGTGGAACTGGCTGCTGCTCGTACCGATCGTCCTGCCCCTGCTGCCCTTCCTGTTCAATTCGGACGAGCCCCGGCTGTTCGGCTTCCCGATGTTCTACTGGCTCCAGCTCGCCTTCATCGCGGTCGGCGTCACGTGCACCACGATCGTCTACCAGATGACCAAGCGGGGGCGGTGACGTCATGCAGGAGCACCTGACCGAAATCATCATATTCACCGTCCTTTTCCTGGTCGTCAGCGGCATGGGGTTCGTCGCCTCGCGCTGGCGCCGGCCGAAGGACCTGGCCAGCCTCGACGAGTGGGGCCTGGGCGGCCGGAGCTTCGGCTCCTGGGTCACCTGGTTCCTGGTCGGCGGCGACCTCTACACCGCCTACACCTTCGTGGCCGTGCCCGCCCTGCTGTGGGGCGCGGGCGCGATGGGCTTCTTCGCCGTGCCGTACACCGTCGTCATCTACCCCATGGTGTTCCTGGTGCTGATCCGGCTCTGGTCGGTCTCGCACATCCACGGCTTCGTGACCCCGGCCGACTTCGTCCGGGCCCGCTTCGGCTCCCCCACCCTCGCCCTGCTGATCGCGATCACCGGCATCGTCGCGACCATGCCGTACATCGCGCTGCAGCTCGTCGGCATCGAGGCCGTGCTGAAGTCGATGGGCGTGACCGGGCACCTGCCGATCATCATCGCGTTCGCGATCCTGGCCGCCTACACCTACCAGTCGGGCCTGCGCGCCCCCGCGCTGATCGCCTTCGTCAAGGACACGCTGATCTACATCGTGATCCTCGCCGCGGTCATCGTCATCCCGGCCAAGCTGGGCGGCTGGGATGCGATCTTCGACGCGGCCCAGGCGAAGTTCGCCGCGACCCCCGCGCCGGGCGACGGCATCGTGCTCAACGCCGGCAACCAGCTGCAGTACGTCACGCTGGCCTTCGGCTCGGCGCTGGCGCTCTTCCTCTACCCGCACAGCATCACCGGCGTGCTGGCCTCGAAGAACCGCAACGTGATCAAACGGAACATGTCCGCGCTGCCCGCCTACAGCCTGCTGCTCGGCCTGATCGCGCTGCTCGGCTTCATGGCCATCGCGGCCGGGACCACACCGATCGGCAAGGACAACAACACGATCGTGCCGCGGCTGTTCGACCAGATGTTCCCCGACTGGTTCACCGGCGTGGCCTACGCCGCGGTCGGCATCGGCGCCCTGGTCCCCGCCGCCATCATGTCGATCGCCGCGGCGAACCTGTTCACCCGCAACATCTACAAGGAGTACGTCAAGCCCACCGCGAGCGACGCCGACGAGGCCCGCGTCTCCAAGATCACCTCACTGCTGGTCAAGGTCGGCGCGGTGGCCTGCATCCTCTTCCTGGACACCGGCTTCTCCATCGACCTGCAGCTCATCGGCGGCGTCATCATCCTGCAGACGCTCCCGGCCGTGGCACTGGGCCTCTACACCCGCTGGTTCCACCGGGGCGGACTGATCGCCGGCTGGATCGCGGGCATGGGCGCGGGCATGCTCCTGCTCTACAACATCGGCAACCCGGCCACCGGCAAGCTGCACTTCGCCGGATCGGCGTTCCCGCTGGACAAGCTCGGCCTGGACACCAAGATGACCGTCTACGCGGGCGTCCTCGCGCTGGCCGCCAACCTGGCCGTCGCGGCCCTCGGCACGGTCGTCGCGCGCGCCGCCAAGCTCGCCGACGGCGAGGACGCCACCCGCCCCGACCACTACCTCGCCGACGAGGGCGACCCCCGCATCAAGGACCTGGACCTCACCTCTCACTGAGTCCCCGGTACGGCACCGCCTCCGGCCGCGATACCTGCCGGGGGCGGTGCCGTACGCCCGTTCGAGGGCTCCGGTGAATGTCAGTGAGGGCTCGGCGCCGGGTCGTGCTCATCCGCCGTCATCCGGGTGACGAGCAGGCGCCAGACGACGAGCTGCAGCAGGGCGAGAGTCAAGGCGAAGGGCATCAGGGTCCACACCCCGACGCCCTGCGCGACGGCGCCCGCCAGCCAGGGAAGCGCGGAACCGCCGATGACCGACACGCCGTTCATGACGCCGATGGCCGTGGGCACCAGCCTGGGCGTGGTGAGCCTCGGCACCACCACCATCGCCGTCGGGAAGAGCGGTCCGAGGAAGAACCCGAGCAGGGCGAAGCCGGCGGCGGCCACCGCCGTCACCGGCGCCAGCCAGATCAGCGCGGCACTCGCCGTGACCCCGAACAGGCACACGAACGCCATGCCGGTCGCCGTCAGCCCCAGCCTGGCGGCGACCGGGCTGATCAGGAACCGGCCCAGGGTCAGCCCGAGCCAATAACCGCTGACGGTGTACCCGGCCACCAGACCCGGCTGCCCGTACTCCTCGACCATGAAGCTGAAGCCCCAGTTGCCCACGCCGATCTCCAGCCCGACGTAGACGGCGAGGAACACCGAGGCCAGCAGCACCCCGGGCGTCCTGAGGGCGGCGGCCAGCAGACCTCGCCCCGCCTTCTCCGAGTTTCGGACGGGATCCGCCGACGCCCCGGCCGGCGGCGTGATCGGCTCCGTACGGCGCCCGGTCGCCGTCCCCATGACGCCCTTTCCGGGATAGGCCACCAGGAAGCCCGCCGTAAGCGGCAGGCACACCACGGCCAGCACCAGCCAGACGGCCGTCCAGGGCAGGAAACCCAGCATCCAGGCGGCCAGCAGCGGGCCGAGCAGCGCGCCGACGCCGAAGAACGCGTGCAGGTGGTTGAGCAGAGTCGTGGCCGACGGCAGCCGGGTGAGGTAGGCGTTGAGCACGGACTCCAGCACACCGGTGCCGTACCCGGCCACCACCTGCACCGCCACGAGCGCGGCGAACGGCGGGCGGATGGCCGTGTACAGCCCGGCCAGCACGAATGCGCCGCCGCCGACGGCGAGCGCGGCACGGGTGCCGAGCCGGTCGACCAGCGACCCGGCGGTGGCTCCGGAGAGCATGAAGCCCGCGGAGAAGGTGAAGAAGGTGATCCCGACGGTGGCCTTGTCCACACCGTAGTCGTCGATCTGCGCGGGCAGCAGCACACCTCCCACCCCCGCGCTCATCCCCACCAGCACGAAGGCCGCGTACGCCAGGGCGACCGAGATCCGCCACCGATCATGCAAGACGGACAACATGACCCCCGGGAAACACAGGAACAGGAATCGGTGAACGGGCGCGGGCGACTCCGGCGTGCTCGGATAGCGGCCTGCATCCGGCATCGATCACCCGGGGCGCCCGGGTCACAAGCCTGGGTGATCACTGCCGTATTTGTAAAGAGGTGCACCGGAACACCCGCGGCCGCTCTCCGGACCGCCGCCCTGGCGCACGGCTGGACTCTCCCCCGGCGGGAGGCCTCATGCTGTTCCTCCCAACGGCCCTCGGTAGCCGATCATCCGGGTGTCAGGGATGGAAACGGTGCGACCGTTCGGCACATCGGTATGGGGAGAGCGGCACATGGCCATCGTGAAGGACATCGAAACCCGCGGCATGCAGCACTGCGAGACGACGGCGCTGGAGGTGCTGCTGCGGCACGAGGGACTCGATCTGTCCGAGCCCATGCTGTTCGGGCTGGGTTCGGGCCTGTCCTTCGTCTACTGGGACAGCAAGGCCATGGCGTTCCCCTTCCTCGGAGGCCGTGTCAAGCCCTTCGAGCTCACCCGGAACCTGGCCGCGAGGCTGGGGCTGACGTTGACGGTCCAGGAGACCGCCTCATCGCGCAGGGCCTGGGAGAACGTGACCGCCCCCATCGACGCCGGCCGGCCGGTCGGTCTCCAGCTCGACTGCTACCACCTGGAATATTTCCGCTCCAAGGTGCACTTCGGCGGTCATGTCGTCGCCATGTACGGATACGACGAGCACGAGGTGTACCTGGTGGACACCGAGCAGCAGGGAGGAGCGGTACGCACCAGCCGGGCGAGTCTCGCCGCGGCGCGGGCCGAACGAGGCCCGATGACCGCCAGGAACCGGTCCTTCACCCTCACCCTGCCGGCTCACCCGATTCCCTGGCAGGAACGGCTCATCCCCGCCATCAAAGACTGCGCCGAAGCCTTCCTCGCCGCTCCCATCGCGAACCTGGGCCACCGCGGCATCGAGAAAGCCGGTAAGCAGGTGCCCGGATGGCTGCGGCGCGCCGGCACACCGCGGCAGGACCTGTCGCAGGCCGCCCTTGTCATGGAGAAGGGCGGCACCGGCGGTGCCCTGTTCCGCGCCCTCTACCGCGATTTCCTCGACGAGTGCACCCGGCTGATCGACGACGGCGATCTCCGTGCCGGTCACCGGCTGTACACCGAGGCCGCAGTCCTGTGGACGGACGTGTCCTCCTTGATCGCGAAAGCGGGAGAGAGCGGCGACGCGGGATATCTCGAGCAGGCCGGCGCCATCCTCCACGATCTTTCGCGCCTCGAGAAGGACGCCATGCAGCTGCTGCGCCGGCTGTAGTTCAAGATGATCTCTGGAACCCCCGCCCCGGAACCGGTCCCGGAAAACAGGAAAGGGCCGCCCCGAAGGGCGGCCCTCAC